>NZ_JBJGYU010000028.1:0-64089 GCF_054050155.1 Geodermatophilus sp. SYSU D00703
CCCCGCCTGGCGCTCACCGACGCGCGGACCGGCGCCCTGGCCGCGCTCACCGACCTGCCCGGGCTGCGCCGCGCCACGCACTGCGGCCGGCCGGCCTGCCGCCGCCGGCCCGACCGGTGCGGGCACGAGCTGACCGGCCGGCCCGGCCTGGGCCCGCCCGGCCCACCGGCGGAAACCGGTCCGGCGCGGCCCTGGACCGGTACGTCCGCGCCCGCGACCGCCGCTGCCGCTTTCCCGGCTGCGCCGCCGCGTCCCGGCCGGCGGCGAGCTCGACCACGACCGCCCCCGGCCCGCCGGCCCGACCAGCGCGGCCAACCTGGCCGGCTACTGCACCCCCGACCACCGGTGCAAACACCAGGCCCCCGGCTGGACCCACCGGCTCGACCCCGACGGCACCCTCACCGTCACCACCCCCACCGGCCTGACCGCGGTCACCACACCACCGCCCTACTGACGGCGGGCGGCGGGGGCAGAGGGGGCAGCGGCAACCGGCCGCGTCCACCAGCGGCGGAACGGAGTCGGTCGGCGGAGGCCGGCGTGAGCGGTCAGCGGCAGGGAGTCGGCCGGCGGAGGCCGCGGGAGACGGTCAGCGGAAGCCGGCCGCCGCCGGCGGAGGCGGTAAACGGCAGGAGTCGGTCAGCGGTAGCAGTAGGAGTCGGAGGAGGCGTCCCCGCCCTGCAGCCGTGTCTGGTGCGGTCGCAGGCCCCGCCAGTCCTCGCCGTGCGGGAAGAACCGCTCGTCGAGGCTCATCCCACCCGACTGCGGATCGGTGTCGATCTTGGCCATCCACGACCCGACGCCGGACGGGAAGAACTGGTCGTCCCAGGCACCGTAGAGGGAGTTGGTCAGGTAGATGCGCCGGCCGTCACGGCTGATCTCGACCATCTGCGGCCCCCCGGCCAGCGCCTTGTCCGGTGCGGCCGGGTGTGCGGTCTTGCGGACGATGCCGCCGAGGTGGACCGACCCGACCTCACGGGGCGCCGCCGGGTCGGAGACGTCGTACTGCTTGAGCTCCCCGGTGCCCCAGCAGGAGACGTAGAGCATCCGGTCGTCGACGGAGAGGTCGATGTCGGTGACCAGCGGCGGCACCGCGGAGAACGGCTTGAGCGCCGGCGGCAGGTCCTCGGGGTCGGCCGGCTCGGGCGGGATGGTGATGACCTTCTCGGCCTTCCACTCGTCGCCGTCGCGGAACCACCGCCACACCGATGCCGACAGGTCCGCCGTCGACACGACGACCCCGGCGAAGCCCCAAGTGGCCTCGGGGTCGTGCGAGGGCCGCAGCTCCAGCACCATCTGCTGCTCCGCACCGAGGTCCACGGTCTGCAGGTGCCGGCCCTCGGCGAGGTCCCAGAAGTGCAACTGGTGGCCGTACTCCCCGCCGAGCAGCAGTTCGGGCACCAGCCCGTCCTCGACCATCGACGGCGTGCCCCACTCGCTCGAGACCAGCGTGTTCTGGTTGAGGTGCCACCAGGCGTCGTAGGCCAGGAACTGCGGTCCGCGGTCGGTCTCCCACGCCCGCAGGACGTCGAAGGTGTTGTGGTCCAGCAGGGCGATGCCGCCGGGGCCGTCGCCGTCCTGCGCGCTCCCCAGGCAGGTGAGGAAGATGCCGTCCGGCCCGCAGTGCAGCGTGTGCGGGCGGGAGTAACCGGCCTTCTCGGCCAGCTCCTTCGCCTCGATCGTCTTGTGCAGCGTGGGACGGCGCGGGTCGGGCTTGGTGTCGAAGACATGGATGTTCGAGCTGCGCAGCCCGGGCAGCAGCAGGTAGCGGCGCTGCAGGCCGTCGTGGCCCATGTCGTGGCCCTCGTGCTTGAGCGCGCTGGAGCAGGCGTTCCAGCCGAAGTGGTGCAACTCGTCGCCCACGGTGGGCAGGTCCGCCCAGCCGACGATCTGCCCGTAGGTGGGGGAGTCCGCGTCGGTGTCGACCACGGTGAGCGCGTCGGGCTTCTGCCCGGCCCGGTCGAACGCGACCACGTACGCCAGCTGCTCGGTCGGCGCGGCGATGGCCTCGGCCGCACTGCGGTAGAACGTGGGGTCGGTGCCCGTCGCTGAGCTCATGGGGGTCCTCCTCGACTGCGCGGGAGGCTCGACCTTCCCGCCGTCGGCCCCCCGAGGGAAGGCCTCGGTGCGCGCCCGGGCCGCGGCGCCCGGCGCGCGGTTGCAGCCCGCGGTTCCGCCGTCCTGGCCGGTGGCGGGCCTGCCCGAGCAGCCCGCGGCACTCGCGCACGTCCTCCTCCGCGACCTGCCGGCACCCGGGCGGATCGGTAGCGTCCGACTCCCGGCGGAGGGAGACCCAGGTGCCCGAGAGCACGATCCCCGGCGCGGTCAGCGCCCCGCAGCTGCGCGCCCACCTGGCCGTGCCACCGGTCGGGGAGGGCCCGTGGCCGGGCGTGGTGGTCGTCCACGAGGCGTTCGGGCTCACCGACGACGTCCGGGCGCACACCGACCGGCTGGCCGCTGCCGGCTACCTGGCCGTGGCACCGGACCTGTTCACCGCCGGCGGGCTGCGCTGCCTCAGGCGGACGTTCGGCGACCTGTTCCGGCAGGAGGGTGCGGCCTTCGGCGACCTCGAGGCCGCCCGCCGGTGGCTCGCCGACCGGCCGGACTGCACCGGCCGGGTGGGGATCGTCGGCTTCTGCATGGGCGGTGGCTTCGCGCTGCTGGCCGCCACCCGCGGCTTCGACGCCTCGGCGCCCAACTACGGGATGCTGCCGAAGAACGCCGAGGAGGTGTTCGCCGGCGCCTGCCCGGTCGTCGCCAGCTTCGGCCGGCGCGACCGTGCGCTGCGCGGGGCGGCCGAGCGGCTGGAGGGGGTTCTCACCCGGTACGGCGTGCCGCACGACGTCCACGAGTACGCCGACGCCGGGCACTCGTTCCTCAACCGGCACAACGTCGGCCCGTTCGCCGTCCTGGAGCGGGTCGCCGGGCTCGGCTACCACCACCCGTCGGCCGAGCACGCCTGGGCGCGGATCCTGCGCTTCCTCGACACGCACCTGCGCGGCTGAGCGCCGCCGGGGTCAGCGCTCCACGGGCGTGCGCGCGGCCTGCCGCTGCCGGCGGTGCGCCGCCATCCGGACCGGCGCGTCGGCGGTGCCGTAGCCGTCGTACCCGCCCATCCGCTGCACGACCTCGACGAACACCCGGTCGCCGAGGACCTCGGTGGCCAGGTGCAGGTACCCACCGTGCGCGTCCTCGTCGTAGAACAGGCCGTGCTCGCGGATCGCCGCCAGCAGGTCGCCGGGCGGGTCGAGCCGGGCCTCGAGGTCGTCGGCGTAGTTGGCCGGCACCGGCAGCAGCGGCGCGCCGGCCGCCCGCAGTGCCCGGGCGGTGGCGACGATGTCGTCGGTGGCGAACGCGACGTACTGCGGCTCGGGGACGCCGGGCGCCCACCCGCCGCGCCGCAGCGCCGAGACCGACAGCGCCAGCCGCACCGCGCGGTCCGGCCCGGTGACCGCCCGGGTGCGCACCAGGCCGAAGGGGGCCGCCAGCTCGGTGACCTCCTGCGGCTCCAGCCCGAGCACCGCCCGGTAGAACAGCCCGGCCTCGTCGAAGGCGTCGAACGGCTGGGTGAGGCCCACGTGGTCGACCCGGGTCAGGCCGGCGCCCGGGCCCGCGGTCGCGCCGGTGGGCAGGAAGTCCGCCGGCCAGCCGTCGGGTCCGGTGCGGGTGAAGAACACCTGGGTGCCGTCGGGGGCGGCGACCGCGGACAGCTCGGCCTCCGCCACGCCCCGGGTGCGGGGCAGCACCGGGGCGCTCATCGCCTCGGCCCGCGCCGCGGAGCGGCCGGGGTCGGTGCTCTCCAGTCCGAGCGCCGCGACGGAGGCGACGCCGGTCGCCGAGGGCCGGACGACGGAGGCGTTGAGCAACACCCGCGCCTCGCCCTGCTCCCACAGCTGGACCGGCTTCGAGCGGTGCTGGCCGGTGTGGGTGAACCCGAGCGTGCCGAGCACCGCCGCCACCTGCGGCCCGGAGACGCCGTCGACGGCGAGCTCGGTGAACGACCAGCCGGACAGCGCCGGCGCGGGCGGCGGGGTGTGCAGGTGGGCGGGCGGACCGGCAGCGGAGGAGCGCAGCGCGAGCGCCTCCTCCAGCCACTGCAGCGACCGCATCGCGTCGACCGCCGTCCGGGTGGGGTCGGCCTGCCGGTAGACGTCGTTGAAGACCTCCAGCGACAGCGGCCCGGTGTAGCCGGCGGCGAGCACGCGGGCGAGGAACTCCGGCAGGTCGAACGCGCCCTGGCCGGGGAAGAGCCGGTGGTGGCGGCTCCACTGCAGGACGTCCATCCGCAGCTGCGGGGCGTCGGCCAGTTGCAGGAAGAACAGCTTCTCGGCCGGGACGTCGACGAAGCCGGCCGGGTCCCCGCCGCGGGAGAGGACGTGGAAGCTGTCCAGGCACAGCCCGAGGGCGGGGGAGTCGCCCCGGCGGACGGCGTCCCAGGACGCCTCCCACGTCGACACGTGCGTGCCCCAGGCCAGCGCCTCGTAGGCGATGCGCGCACCGCGCTCCCCGGCGCGGGCTGCGGCGGTGGCCAACTGCTCGGCGAGCGCGTCGGGGTCGGCGACGGCGTCCGGGGCCACCGAGGAGCAGACCAGCACGGTGTCGGCGCCGAGGGCGGCCATGACGTCGAGCTTCCGGTCCAGCCGCCGCAGGTTGCGGGCGAAGCGGTCGGGGTCGGTCGAGTCGAGGTCCCGGAACGGCTGGTAGAGGTCGATCGACAGGCCCAGGTCGGCGCACCGCCCGGCCAGCTCCGCGGGGGACCAGGGGGAGGCGACGAGGTCGGGCTCGAACACCTCGACGCCGTCGAACCCGGCGGCCGCGGCCGCCGAGAGCTTGTCCTCGAGCGTGCCGGAGAGGCAGACCGTCGCGATCGCCCGCCGCGGGCGAGCCCGCTCAGCCGATGCGGACATCGGGCCCGCTGACCAGCGCGGTGAAGTGCGCGAGCATCCGCTCGGCGTCCGGCTCGACGCCGGTGAACAGCCGGAAGGCGTCGACCGCCTGGAAGACGGCCATCCCGCCGCCGTCGAGCACCCGGCACCCGAGGTCGCGGGCGGTGCGCACCAGCTGGGTCTCCAGCGGGCGGTAGACGATGTCGGCCACCCACAGGTCGGGGCGCAGCAGGCCGGCGTCCACCGGCAGGCCCGGGTGCGCGGCCATGCCGGTCGGCGTGGCGTGCACGAGACCGTCCGCGTCGCGCAGCGCGACCTCGACGCCGGCCAGGTCGCCCCCGGTGGCCCGGGTGTCGCCGAAGCGCTCGCTGAGGGAGCCGGCCAGCTCCACCGCGCGCTGCGCGTCGACGTCCACGACGGTCAGCCGGGCGGTGCCCAGGGTGAGCAGCGCGTGGGCCACCGCCGCCCCGGCGCCGCCGGCGCCGAGCAGGACCACCCGGTCCAGCGCCGCCTCCGGCAGGCCCCGGTCGAAGGCCCGGGCGAAACCGGACCAGTCGGTGTTGTGCCCGACCGCCCGGCCGTCGCGGAGGACGACGGTGTTCACCGCACCCAGCGCTTCAGCGTCGGGGGAGAGCTCGTCGAGGTGCGGCAGCACCAGCTGCTTGCACGGGTGGGTCACGTTGAGCCCGTCGTAGCCGGCCAGCCGGGCGGCGGCCAGGATCTCGCCGATGGCCGTGGCCGGCCGCTGCAGGACGTCGAGGTCGAGCCGCCGGTAGAGGTAGCGGATGCCGAGCTCGTCGGCCTCGCGCTCGTGCAGCGGCGGGGTCAGCGAGGGGCCGATGCCGCTGCCGACCAGACCGACCAGGAAGCTCTGCGCGCCGGAGGTCATGGACCGTCTCCTGCCTATGTACCAGTTGGTGAGTTGTCTACAGGGGACCACATCGGGCGGCGTCCCGCCAGCCCCCGGCGTGATCCGGACCACGGCGCCGCAGCGGGTTCCCGGCGGCACCTACGCTTCCCCGGGACGGACGTCGCAGCGGGAGGGCCCAGTGGTCGCGCAGCACTCGGAGGGCGAGCCCCTCGCCGGCTCGGGAGCGGCACCCGAGCGCACCCGGGACGCCGACCGGACGCGGGCGGAGATCCTGGCCGTCGCCACCGCGGAGTTCGCCGACCGCGGCTACGCCGGCGCCCGCATCAACGAGATCGCCGACAAGCTGAGCACCACCAAGCGGATGATCTACTACTACTTCGGCGGCAAGGAGCAGCTCTACGTCGCCGTCCTGGAGCAGGCCTACAGCCGCATCCGCGCCGTCGAGCAGCAGCTCGACGTCGAGCACCTCGACCCGGTGGAGGCCATCCGCGAGCTCGCGGGTCTGACCTTCGACCACCACGAGGCGCACCCGGACTTCATCCGCCTCGTGAGCATCGAGAACATCCACCGCGCCGAGCACATCGCCCGCTCCGAGGTGCTCGCGAAACTGGCCAACCCCGCGCTCGACGTCCTCGGCCGGATCCTCGAGCGGGGCTGGGACGCCGGGCTGTTCCGCGACGACGTCGACGCACTCGACGTCCACCAGGTGATCAGCGCGTACTGCGTGTTCCGCATCGCCAACCGGCACACCTTCGGGGTCATCTTCGGCCGCGACATGCTCGACTCCACCCGCCGCGACCACCAGCGGCGGGTGCTCGGCGACCTCGTCGTCGACTGGCTGACCGGCCGCTGACCCCCCGCTGACCAGCGCCGCCACAGAACTCGACGTGTGCGGCTTGACATGGTGACGGCCGTCACCTCACCATCTGGTACGTAACCAGTTGGTACATAAGCCGCTGGCGACACCGCACCGGCCCAGCACCCCGGGTCAGGGCGGCACGGGGAGCCGGGGATCCCGGCCGCCGCCCGCAGCACCGCACCGCCGACAAGCCGGGTACCTCCCGGACGCCCCTCCGGCACGACGAGATCGCTGCCGCCGCGCCTCCCCAGGAGACCGACATGAGCACGACCCCCGCCACCGGTGGGACCACCCATGAGCACACGCCACGCAAGGCCGCCGTCGCCAGCTTCGTCGGCAGCATGCTCGAGTACTACGACTTCTTCATCTACGGCGCCGCCGCCGGGCTGGTCTTCCCGCAGGTCTTCTTCCCCGAGAGCGACCCCAGCACCGGGATCCTGCTGTCCCTGGCGACCTTCGGTGTCGCCTACGTCGCCCGGCCGCTGGGCGCGGTCGTCATCGGCCACTTCGGCGACAAGGTCGGCCGCAAGAAGATGCTCGTGCTGACCCTGCTGCTGATGGGGGTCTCGACCTTCCTCATCGGCGCGCTGCCGTCGTACGGCGCGATCGGGGTGGCCGCGCCGATCCTGCTGGTGCTGATGCGGGTCCTGCAGGGGCTCTCGGCCGCCGGCGAGCAGGCCGGCGCGAACTCGATGACCCTGGAGCACTCGCCCGAGGGCCAGCGCGGGTTCTTCACCAGCTTCACCCTCGTGGGCACCCAGGCCGGCCTGATCCTGGCCAATCTGGTCTTCATCCCGTTCGCCCTGCTCCCCGAGGAGCAGTTCCTCAGCTGGGGCTGGCGGATCCCGTTCTTCCTCTCCGCGGCCGTCGTCGCGGTCGGCTACTGGGTGCGCCGCTCGCTGCCCGAGACGCCGGAGTTCGAGCGGGCCAGCGAGGAGCACGAGGTCGCCAAGCTGCCCGTCGCCGTCCTGTTCCGCGACCACTGGGCCGCGGTGCTGCGCGTGATCCTGTGCGCGCTGGTCTCGGTGGTCAGCACGATCGTCGGCACGTGGGCGCTCGCGCAGGGCACCAGCGAGGCCATCGGCATGGAGCGGTCGACCCTGCTGTGGATGATCGTCGTGGCGAACGCCATCGCGCTGGGCACGCTGGTGCTGTGGGCGCGACTGTCGGACCGGATCGGCCGGCGGCCGGTGTTCGTCTTCGGCGCCCTGGGCTCGGCCGTGGCGATCTTCCCGTTCCTGTGGGCGGTGCAGCAGGGCAACGTCGCGCTGGTCTTCGTCTTCGGCATCCTGATCTCCGGCGTCACCTACTCGGCGGCCAACGGCATCTGGCCCTCCCTCTACGGCGAGATGTTCGACACCCGGGTCCGCTACTCCGGCATGGCGATCGGCACGCAGATCGGCTTCGCCCTCGGCGGCTTCTCGCCGCTCATCGCCGCCGCGATCGTCGGCGACGGCCCGGACGGCTGGGTGCCGGTGGCCGTCCTGACCGCGGGTGCCGCCGTCGTCGCGGGCCTGTGCGCGCTGACCACCCGGGAGACCGCGCACGTGCCGCTCGAGCAGCTCGGCCGCAAGGACGCCGCCCCGCGCGACCGCGCCCTGGTCGGCGCATGACCCACCGAGCCTGCGGGCCCCGGCTCACCGGCCGGGGCCCGCAGTCGTGTCCACCCCGGAGGTCGAGCACGTCCGTCCCCGTCGTGACCACCACCGGGCCGGTCGTCGGCCGGCTCGCCGGCGGGATCCGGAGCTGGCGAGGCGTCCCGTACGCCCGCGCCGGGCGCTTCGACCCGGCGGACCGGGTGGCGCCCTGGCGCGAGCCCCGGGACGCCACGGCGCCCGGCCCCGTCGGCGTCCAGCACCTGCCGAACGGGACGATCGTCGGCGTCGAGGAGTGCCTCACCCTCGACGTGTACGCGCCGGCCGGGGCCGACGGCCCGCTGCCGGTGCTGTTCTGGGTCCACGGCGGCGCCTTCCGGACCGGCGCCGCCGCCGACTACGACGGGTCGGTGCTCGCCGCGGCCGGGCCGGTGGTCGTCGTCGCGGTCTCCTACCGGCTCGGCCCGCTGGGCTTCCTGCAGCTGGGCACCGCCGACGACCCCGAGCCGAGCCCGGCGATGACCGACCTGCTCGCCGCCCTCGACTGGGTGCAGCGGGAGGTGGCGGCGTTCGGCGGCGACCCGGGGCGGCTCACGCTCGTCGGGCAGTCGGCCGGGGCCACCCTGGTCTGCGCGCTGCTGGCCACGCCGGCCGGGCGCCGCGCCCGCGCCGCGATCGCCTTCTCGATCGGCGGCCTGCCCCAGGAACCGGCCGAGAGCGCGGCCGTCGCGGACCGGGTGCTGGCCCGGCTGGGCGTCGCCCGCACCGACCGGGCGCGGCTGCGGGAGCTGCCCGCCGAGGCGCTGCTCGCGGCCGCCCGGGAGGCGGGGGACGCCGCGCGGCAGGAGTACCTCGGCGGCGTCCTCTTCGCGCCCGTCCGGGACGGCGTCGTCCTGCCGGAGCTCCCGGTGGACGTGGCCGCCCGCGGCGACCTGCGGGACACCAGGCTGTGGCTGGGCTCGTGCCGCGACGAGATGGCGGGGTTCCTGCAGGGCGGCGCCGACGACGCGGCCTTGGTGGCCCGCCACCACGTCGGGGACGCCGCGTTCGACCGGCTGCTCGGTGTCTACACGGCGACCGCGCGACCGGGGGAGGACCCGCTGCACGCGCTGCTCACCGACGAGATGTGGGTGCGCCCGGCCTGGCAGCTCGCCGAGGCGCAGGCGGCGGCGGGCGGCCGCGCGTGGCTGAGCCGCTTCGACCGCGCGCCGGTCCTCCCGCCGTTCGACCGGCTCGGCCCCACCCACGGCGCGGACAACGCCTGCCTGTGGGCGCACCCGCCGCGGTTCGTCGAGCGGCCGCTGCTGAGGCGCCCCGCCGCGGACATGGGCCCGGCCGACCTCGCGGTCACCGCGGCCCTGCACGACTCGGTGCTGTCCGTGGTGCGCGGCGGGACACCGGCCGTCGGCGTCCTCGAGCGGTGGCCGTCGTACGAGCCGGCCGCCCGCTGCACGGCACTGTTCGACGCGGTCCCACGCGTGGTGGCGGACCCGGACGGCGCGCGCCGGCGTGCGTGGGAGGACGTCGGCGGCTGACTGCCTGGGGTGCCGCCGCCGGTCAGCGGAGCTCGACCGTGACGGCCGGGCTGGTCAGCGTCGCCTTCAGCGCGCCGACCAGGCCGAGGACCGCGGTGGCCACGGCGAACCACGCGCCGGGGCCGAGCCTGCCGGGGCTCCAGCCGGCGCCGGCGAAGACGACGAGGACGCCGACGGTCACCGCCTCCGCGACGAGCAGCGCCAGCACGCCAACCACCCGGTGCGTGCGCGCGCGGCGGAACAGGAACAGTCCCAGCACGAAGAAGACGCCCCCGCCGACCACCACCACGAGCGGCGGCCAGACGTCCCTGCCGGTGAGCTCGTCGATGCCGCGGAACGCCTCGAGGACCGCCACCAGGCCGGCCGTCCCCACGTTCTGGCCCCAGGGCAGCCAGAGACTCACGCCCGCGGCGATGCCGGCGAGCACCAGGGCGGTGCCGGCGACCTCGTCGGTGCGGGGGAGCACGACCAGTCGGAGCGCGGCGTCGGCGGCACCCGCAGTGGGCTCGGCCGCTGCGGGAGGCGGGCGCTCCGCGACGGCGATGCCGGCCGTGCCCGCGACGCCGGCCGTGCCCGCGACGCCGGCCGGATCCCCGACGCCGGCCGGATCCGTACCGCCGGCCGGATCCGTACCGCCGGCCGGATCCGCACCCCCGCCCGGCGGCTCGGCCGTGTCGGCGACCTCGGCCGGGAACCCCAGGACGGTCGGGCCGGTGTCGGCTGCTCCGGGGGCCCCCACGGTCTCGGGCACGGGGACCGACATCGGGATGGTCGAGCCGTCGTGCGCGTCCGACGGCGGGGGGAGCGGATCGCGACCGCGCGGGGCGGGCGCGGGGGAGCGGGCGGGCAGCTGCTGGGGCTCGGTCACCGGTGCCTCCGACGACGCGGGCGCGGGGAGACGCCCGTCGGGTCCGAGGGTAGGGCCGGCGGCGCCGCGGCAGGGGTCCGTCCGGAACGGGACCGAGCGGAATCCCGGCGCGTCGCGCCCGGCGTGTCAGGCGGCCCGTCCGGGGCGCCACCCGGGCCCGGTGACCCGCTGGAGCGGCCACCTCCAGGGTCCCGCGCCGAGCGTGGGGGGAGGGCGGTCCTCCTTCAGTGCAGCAGGGACCGCCAGTCGGCGGGCACCCGCCCGCGGGGCCCGGGCGCGGGTTGGTCGGCGGGGTGGGCGAGGGGCGGGGCCAGGTCCGGGCCGGTCACCTGCCGCTCGGCGGCGAAGTCCCAGAACCAGCCCTCGCCGGGCTCGTAGCTGCGGACGATGGGGTGGCCGGTCGTGGCCGCGTGCTCCCGGGCGTGGCGGGACGGCGAGGAGTCGCAGCAGCCGACGTGCCCGCACTGCGCGCACCGTCGGAGGTGGAACCACCAGCCGCCGGTGGCGTCGCACTCTACACAGCCGGGCCCGCTCGGCGGCACCGACGGGTCGATCCCTGCGGCCATGGCGGCGTCCTCCTGTCCGACGGCGGGTGTCCACCGTAGGACCCCGGCTCGCGAACGGGTGTCCCGAGGGCACGGGAGCGGGCTAGCGTGGCCGCGGCAGCCCCGGCGACCGGCGTCGTCCGCCGGCGGGGGCTGCGCCCCGCCACCCACCCGCTCCCGCGCACCCCGGTGGCGACGGACAGGAGGGCGTCATGGCCAGACCGGTCCTGCTCAGCGTGGACGACGACCCGGGGGTCTCCCGCGCCGTCGCCCGCGACCTGAGGCGCCGGTACGGCGAGGACTTCCGGGTGCTGCGCGCCGCCTCGGGCGACGAGGCCCTGGAGGCGCTGCGCGAGCTGAAGCTGCGCGGCGACCCGGTGGCGGTGCTGCTGGCCGACTACCGGATGCCGGGCATGAACGGCATCGAGTTCCTCGAGCGCGCCATGGACCTGTTCCCCCGCGCGCGCCGGGCCCTGCTCACCGCCTACGCCGACACCGACGCCGCGATCTCAGCGATCAACCTCGTCGACGTCGACGCCTACCTGCTCAAGCCGTGGGACCCGCCCGAGGAGAAGCTCTACCCCGTCGTCGACGGCATGATCGACGCCTGGCGGGCCGCCCCCGACGCCGGGTTCGAGGGGGTCAAGCTGGTCGGCCACCGCTGGTCGGCGCCGTCCTTCCGGGCCCGGGACTTCCTGGCGCGCAACGCGGTGCCCTACCGCTGGTACAGCGCGGACGAGCCCGAGGGCCAGCGGATCCTCTCCGCCGCCGGGGCCGGACCGGACGACGTTCCGCTGGTGGTCACCCCCGACGCGACGGTGCTGCGGCACCCGAGCGAGGCCGCGCTCGCCGTCGTCGCCGGCCTCGACACCCAGCCGCGCGAGCAGTTCTACGACCTCGTCGTCGTCGGCGGGGGCCCCGCCGGGCTGGGCGCCGCGGTCTACGGCGCCTCCGAGGGGTTGCGCACCGTCCTGGTCGAGCGGGAGGCGACCGGCGGGCAGGCGGGGCAGAGCAGCCGGATCGAGAACTACCTGGGCTTCCCGGACGGCGTCTCCGGCGGCCAGCTCGCCGACCGCGCGCGCCGGCAGGCGGTGAAGTTCGGCGCCGAGCTGCTGCTCGCCCGCGACGTGGTCGCGCTCGAGGCGCACGGGCCCAAGCGGGTGCTCCGGCTCGACGACGGCCGCGCCATCGCCGCGCACGCCGTCGTCCTGGCGACCGGCGTCTCCTACCGCAGCCTGGGCGTGACCGGCGTCGACGACCTCACCGGCCGCGGCGTCTACTACGGGTCGGCGATGACCGAGGCCGCCGAGTGCGCCGACCGGGACGTGTTCGTCGTCGGCGGCGCCAACTCCGCCGGCCAGGCCGCGGTCTTCTTCTCCCGCTACGCCCGCTCGGTGTGCCTGCTGGTCCGCGGGCCGTCGCTGGAGGCGTCGATGTCGGCCTACCTCATCGAGCAGGTCGCCGCGATCCCCGCGATCAGCGTCCGCACCTGCACCACCGTGGCCGCCGCCCACGGCGACGGGCACCTGGAGGCGATCACCGTCCGGGACGCGCGCGACGGCGGGAGCGAGACGCTGCCGGCCAGCCACCTGTTCGTCTTCATCGGCGGCGCGCCGCGCACGGGCTGGCTCGGTGGCGCCGTCCGCCGGGACGACCGGGGGTTCATCCCGACCGGGCCGGCGCTGGTGGAGGACGGCAACCGCCCGCCGGGCTGGTCGCTCGACCGCGACCCCTACCTGCTGGAGTCCAGTCTCCCGGGCGTGTTCGTCGCCGGCGACGTGCGGGCCGACTCGGTCAAGCGGGTCGCCTCGGCCGTGGGGGAGGGCGCGATGGCCGTGACGCTGGTGCACCGGTACCTGGGGGAGCAGTGACCGCGGCGGCGAGCCGGCTGGGCCCGGCCGAGCTGCGCGAGCTGTTCCTCTTCGCCGACCTCGACGACGAGCAGCTGGCCTGGGTCGCCGAGCACGGCGACGTGGTGGAGTGCCCGGCCGGCTCCGAGGTGTCGGTCGAGGGCGAGCCGGCGACGTGCTTCTACGTCCTGCTGGACGGCGAGATGAGCATGGTGCGGTTCGTCGGCGGCGGCGAGGTCGAGACGATCCGGACCTCCCAGCGCGGCGTCTACTCCGGCGCGGTGCAGTTCTACATCGGCGAGCGGATCGCCCAGACCTACCCGGGCACGGTGCGGGCGGTGACCGACTGCCGGTTCCTCGCGCTGCCCGCGGCCGAGTTCGAGGCGGTCTTCCGGCGCTGGTACCCGATGGCGGTGCACCTGTTGGAGGGGCTGTTCTTCGGCCAGCGCAACATCGCCGAGCTGGTCAGCCAGCGGGAGCGGCTGCTCGCCCTCGGCAAGCTCTCCGCCGGGCTCACCCACGAGCTGAACAACCCCGCCGCGGCGGCGTCGCGGGCGGCCGCGTCGCTGCGCGAGCGCTTCGCCGGCATGCGGCACAAGCTGGCCCTGCTCTCCACCGGCAAGCTCGACGCCTCGGTGCTGCGCGCGCTGACCGACCTCCAGGAGGAGCTGGTCGCCCGGGTCGGCACCGCCACCGAGCTGAGCGCCCTCGAGCGCGCCGACCGGGAGGACGAGCTCGGTGACTGGATCGACGAGCACGGCGTCGGCGGGGCCTGGGACCTGGCCGGCGTGTTCGTGCCGGCCGGGCTGGGGCCCGAGGACCTCGACCGGGTGGCGGCCGCCGTCGAGCCGGTCGCGCTGGAGGCGGCGCTGCGCTGGCTGGCCTACACGGTGGAGACCGAGACGCTCATCGGCGAGATCGTCGACAGCACCAGCCGCATCTCCGCCCTGGTGGACGCGGCCAAGCAGTACTCGCAGCTGGACCGCGCGCCGCACCAGCCCACCGACCTGCACGCCGGCCTGGACGCCACGCTCGTGATGCTCAGCGCCAAGATCCCGCCCGGCGTCACCGTGGTGAAGGACTACGACCGGTCGCTGCCGGCGGTGCCCGCCTACGCCGGTGAGCTCAACCAGGTGTGGACCAACCTGGTCGTCAACGCCCTCGACGCGATGGCGGGGGAGGGGACCCTCACCCTCCGCACGTCCCGGGACGGCGACTGCGCCCTGGTCGAGGTCGCCGACACCGGTCCGGGCATCCCCGAGGACCTGCGCCGCCGGGTGTTCGAGCCGTTCTTCACGACCAAGCCGGTCGGCCAGGGCACCGGCCTGGGCCTGGACGTCTCCTACCGCATCGTGGTCACCCGGCACGGCGGCGACCTGCGGGTGCAGTCCCGGCCCGGGGACACCCGCTTCCAGGTGCTGCTCCCGCTGACCGAGGTCCCGCGCGGCTGAGCCCGGCCCCCTGCGGGGCTCCTCCGCGAGCCCGCGAGCGAGGGGGTCCTCTCACACGCGGGCCACGTAGAGGGAGTCCAGGGGGTCGTCGGGGACCTCGTGCACGGTCACGTCGACGAAGCCGGCGTCGGCCAGCATCCGCAGCGCCAACTGCTCGCCCCACACGGTGCCGAGCCCGACACCGCCGGCGGCGAGCGAGACGGTCGTGCAGTGCAGGGTGCTCACCGCGTAGAGCATCGGGGCGAGCGGGTTGCCGACGTTGTCCTCCAGGGCGGTGGCCGCGCGGATGTCCAGCATCACGAACCACCCACCGGGGCGCAGGGCCGCCCGCACCCGCGCCAGCACGCCGACCGGGTCGGCCTGGTCGTGGATCGAGTCGAACGCGAAGACGGCGTCGAACGGCGGCTCGGTCGGCAGCCGGAGGACGTCGAGCACCTCGAACGAGGCGTTGGCCAGGCCCATCGCCGCCGCCTCCGCCCGGGCGCGGGCAATGGCGTCCTCGGCGAGGTCGTAGCCGGTGAACGACGACCGCGGGAACGCGCGGGCCATCAGGTTCACCGCGTGCCCCGTACCGCAGCCGACGTCGGCCACCCGCGCGCCCGCGCGCAGCCGGTCCGGCAGCTCGCCGGTCAGCGGCAGGATGCCCTCGAGCAACTGACCGTCCAGCAGCCCCCGGGAGAGCCCGTCCATGACGTCGGTGAACTCGGGGCGGAACTCCTCGTAGGGGACGCCGCCGCCGGTGCGGAACGCCCGCTCCACGCCGGGTACGTGGGGCGCGAGCAGCGTCACCACCCGGCTGAACGGCGAGAGGTCGGTCGAGCCGCCGCCGGTGAGGCAGACGGCGTGCTCGGCGGGGAGGGTGTAGCGGCGTCCGGCCGGGTCGTACTCGACGATGCCGGCGGTCACCAGCGCGCCCAGGCACTCGCGCACGTACCGCTCCGCGAGTCCGCCCCGGGCCGCCACCTCCTCGCTCGTGCCGGGCCCGGCCGCGAGGGCCGCCAGCAGGCCGGTGCGGTGCGCGAGGTCGACCATCAGGGTGACCGCGCCTCCGGTGAAGTACCCGAGCAGCCGGTCGGCGACGGCGGCCACGCGGGCCTGGTCCAGGGTCGCGGGGGCCTGCGCCCGCTGCTCGGTGTCGGTCATGGTCGACCTCCGCTGGTGCCGGGGCGCCACGGTAGGACCGGCGGGGACGGCGGGCCAGGGTCGAGGGGCCTCCCGGCACGCGGCTCCTGGTCGGCGGACACTCGGGGCGGAGGGCGAGCGACCGGCCCGCCTCCGCCCTTCCCCGGAGGCGCCTGCGTGACCCGCCAGCCCGCTGTCCGATCCGACGTCCCCGCGGCCGACGCCGACGGCCCCACGCCGGACCCGCGACGCTGGCGGGCCCTGTGGGTGACCCTCGTCGTGGGATTCATGAGCCTGCTCGACGTCAGCATCGTGTCGGTCGCCCTCCCGTCGTTGCAGCGCGACCTGGCGGCGTCGCCGGCCACCGTGCAGTGGGTCGTCTCCGGGTACGCGCTGACCTTCGCGATGGCGCTGGTCCCGGCCGGACGGCTCGGTGACGCGCTGGGCCGGCGGCGGCTGTTCCTCGTCGGCCTGTCGCTGTTCGTCCTGTGCAGCGCCGCGGCCGGGGCGGCGCCGTCGGTCGGGCTGCTGGTCGCCGCCCGGCTCGCCCAGGGGCTGGCCGCCGGGTGCCTGGCGCCGCAGAACTCTGGCCTGATCCAGCAGCTGTTCCGCGGCACCGAGCGCGGGCGCGCGTTCGGGCTGTTCGGCGCCACGGTGGGCATCTCCACGGCGGTCGGTCCGGTCGTGGGCGGGCTCATCCTGGCGCTGGCCCCGGGGCCGGGCGGCTGGCGCTGGATCTTCTACGTGAACGTGCCGATCGGCGTGGTGGCGTTCGCGCTCGCCTGGCGGCTGCTGCCCCGCGGCGGGAGCGGGCAGCGCGGCCGCATCGACGTCGGCGGCGTCCTGCTGCTCGGCGCCGGGGCGCTGGCCGTGCTGCTGCCCCTGGTGCAGGCGGAGTCCGGCGGGCTGGGCCGGCTGTGGTGGCTGTTCCCGGTCGGTGCGGCGGTGCTGGCCGGGTTCGTCGCCTGGGAGCGGCGGGTGGTCACCCGCGGCGGGGAGCCGGTGTTCGACCCGCGGCTGGTGACGGAGACCCGCGGCTACGCGATCGGAGCGGCCCTGGCCACCGTCTACTTCGTCGGCTTCAGCGGCATCTGGCTGGTCTTCGCGCTGTTCTTCCAGACCGGCCTGGACTACACGCCGCTGCAGTCGGGCCTGACGGTGACGCCGTTCGCCATCGGCGCCGCGGTCTCGGCGGTCGTCGCCGGCCGGCTGGTCGAGCGGTTCGGCCGCGTGATCACGGTGGTGGGGCTGGTCCTGGTGATGACCGGGCTGGCGACGGTCGGCGTCGTCCTGCTGACCGTGCCGCCGTCCGCGGTCGGGTGGGCCGCCGCGGCGGGGCTGCTCGTCGGCGGGATCGGCGGCGGCTGTGTGATCTCCCCGAACGTGACGATGACTCTGCGCGACGTCCCGGTCCGGATGGCCGGCGCCGCGGGCGGCGGGCTGCAGACCGCGCAGCGGTTCGGCGCCGCCATCGGCACCGCCGCGCTGCCGGGCCTCTTCTACGTCGTCCTCGGCGCGACCGGGGGCGACCACCCGTCCGCCGCCGCGGCCGGCCTCGCCGTGGCCGTGGCCGGGGTGGGCGCCGCCCTGGTGCTGGCCGTCGTGGACCTGCGCCGCAGCCGCCGGCGGGACGCCGCCGACCCCGGGGACGCCGACCGCGCGGACCCCCACTCCCGGGGCCACGCCCACCCGTGAGCCGCGGGGGTCAGCCGCCCCAGATGTCCTCGACCAGGCGGCCGGCCGACCGCAGCCCGGTCAGCCAGGCCTGCGCGTCGGCCTCGCCGGTCGAGGTGCGCTCCCGGAAGACGCGCGCCAGCGCGGTGCGCACCCCCGGCGCGATGGTCGCGGCGTTGCCGCAGACCAGGACGACGGCGTCCTGCTGCAGCAGCCCCCACACCTCGTCGGCGCAGTCGAGGATCGCGTCCTGCACGTAGCGGCAGGGGCGGCCGTCCTGCCGCGAGAAGGCGTTCTCCACCCGGACCAGCCCGCGCTCCTGGAAGTCGAGCAGCTCGTCGGCGTAGAGCAGGTCCGAGCCCGGCTCCCGGCAGCCGAAGAACAGCAGGGACCGGGCCACCGGGACCCCCTGGTCGTGCTGGGCCGCGCGCTCCTGCAGGAACCCGCGGAAGGGCGCCAGCCCCGTCCCGGCCCCCACCATGACCATCGGCACGTGCGGGTTCTCCGGCGGCCGGAACGGGATCGTGGGCTCGCGGACGAAGACGAACACCGTCCCGTTCTCCGGCAGCTGCGCGAGGTGCCCCGAGGCGACCCCGGTGAAGGTCCCGGCGCCGGAGCGCGCCGGGGCCTGCAGCACCCCCGCCGTGATGCTGCAGACGTCCGGGTCGCTCAGCGGCGAGGAGGAGATGGAGTAGTAGCGGGGCCGCAGCGGCGGCAGCATGTCGAGGTACTCCTCGAACGGCAGCGAGCAGGCCGGGAACTCCTCGAGCAGGTCGATCACCGAGCGGTTGGGGGCGTGCACCCGGGCCTCGTACCGCGCGTCGTCCCGGGCGAGCTCCTCGAGCTCCGCCCGCTGCTGCGCGTCGTCGGTGTACCGGGCGAGGACCTCGATGTCGTCGCGGGTGGCGACGTCCTGCAGCTCGACGCAGCTGCCGAGCACGCCGAGGACGGGCGCCGGCTCGTCGATCGGCAGGTGGGTGTGCGCCCCGGCGTTCGGGATGATGGTGACGTACTGGCCCGCGTCCAGGCCGAAGTGCGCCATCACCCGGCGCAGCAGCTCGATGTTGTTGCGCGGCAGCACGCCGAGGTGGTCGCCGGCCCGGTAGCCCTGGTCCTGGGGCAGGGACACCTCGATGTGCCGGGTGGACTTGCCGGGGGCGCCGTACGGGCCGGCCGACAGCAGCTCGCGGTTGGCCAGCACCCGCGCCGGACGCGCGCGGTAGGACAGGATCACCGGGTTGCTGACCTGCCGGTTGGTCAGCGTGATCGACAGCCGCGGCCCGGTCGGGGCGGTGGCGGCGACGTCGTCCGGCAGGTCCAGGGCCGTGGCGAGCGTGGCCCACAGGTCGCCGTGCCACCCGCGGTACTGCGCGTCGAAGTCGCCGGCCGCGTTGCCCTCGCCGCGCGGGTGCGCCCGCTCGCCGCCGTGCGCCTCCAGCTCCCGGTCCAGCAGGGTCGGGACGGCCTGGTAGGTGCCGGCCCACTCGGTGTTGCCGCAGCCGAAGACGCTGTAGGTCACGTCCGCGGCCGCATCGGAGGGGGCCGCGGCGATCCAGCGGCAGAACGCGGCGGCGTTGTCCGGCGGCGTCCCGTTGTAGGAGGAGCAGACGACGAGGAGGGCGCCGCCCACGGGCAGGTCGTCGACGTGCTCGTCGAGGGGCCCGAGCGTCACGTCGAAGCCCCGCTCGGTCCCCTCCTGCGCCAGACGGGTGGCGATCGCCTCGGCGGTGCCGAGGTTGGAGCCGAACAGCACGGTCAACCGCGTGCCGTGCCGCGCGACCGTGGGCACCGGCTCGACGTGCGGGGCGGCGGCCGGGACGGCCGGCTCCGGCCCGCTCCGCTGGACCGGGATGCCGAGCGGGACGTCGGCCCGCGGCAGCACCTGCAGGTGGAAGTCGTCGGGCTTGATCGTGAGCGTGGTCTTCGTGTGCAACTGGTAACCGCGGTCGTCGACGAAGTCGAACCGCTGCAGCAGCATGCCCAGCACGAGGGCGGCCTCCTGCAGCGCGAACTGGCGGCCGATGCAGGCCCGCTGCCCGGTGCCGAAGGGCTTGTAGGCGTGCGGCGGCAGCGCGGCCAGCCGCTCGGGCGCCACGTGGTCGGGGTCGAACAGCGCGGCGTCGGGGCCCCAGACCGAGGTGGCGCGGTGCAGCGCCGGGGAGAGCACGGTGATCGGGGTGTGCGCCGGGATGGCGTAGCGGCCGCCGATCACGGTGTCCTCGAACGGGGCCCGGCTGAAGCCCGGTGCGGTCGGCCACAGCCGCAGTGACTCGTCGAGCACCTGCCGGACGTATCGCAGTCGCTGCACCTGCTCGAACGTCGGCTCCGGCGTGCGGCCGAGCACGGTGTCGACCTCCCCGCGGGCCCGCTCCAGGAAGCGCGGGTTGGCCACCAGGTAGTAGAGCGCGAACGACAGCAGCCCCGAGGTCGTCTCGTGCCCGGCGATGAGGAAGGTGATGCACTGCGCGCGGATGTTGCGGTCGGGCAGCCGCTCGCCGTCCCGGTCGACGCCGGTGAGCATCCGGCCGAGCAGGTCGGTGGTGTCCGCGGCGTCCCCCTGTGCCCGCCGATCGGCGATGAGCCCGTCGACCAGGTCGTTCATGAACGCCTGGTCCTCGTCGAGCTGCCGCTGGGCCCGGATCCGCAGCCGGGTCTGCAGCGGCAGCTGCCGGGCGCGGGCCTGGGACTCGGAGAGCGTGCGGATCATCGCGTCGACGAACGGGTGCGGGGTCTCCCGGTAGAAGGAGTTGAACCGGTACCCGAAGCCGCAGAGCGCGATCGTGTCGAGGGTCAGCCGGGTCATGTCGGCCGGCACGTCGACCTCGTCGCCCGGGTTGAGCCGCGCCCACTTCTCCACCAGCTGCTCGGCGATGTCGAGCATCTTCGGCAGGTAGTCGCGCATCGCCTGCAGGCTGAACGGACTCATCAGGATCTCGTGCGCCCGGTGCCACATCGGGTCGTCGGTGTCGGAGGTGAACAACCCGTTGTCCAGCGCGTCCTTCTTGAGGTTGGCCAGCCCACCGCTGACGAGCTTGTCGAAGCGCGTGTCGTCGCACACCTCCGCGACGAGCTCCGGCCCCGAGACGATCAGCCGCGCCCCGCCCGGGACCATCAGCCGGTAGAGCGGCCCGTACTCCTCGGCCATCTTCATCAGGCTCTCGAAGGGGCTGGCCGTGTCGATGTCCAGGACGTTGCCGAGCACGGGCACGCCGCGCGGGCCGGGGATCTCGTCGAGGGCGATGGTCGCGGTCACGGGGTGCCTCCAGTCGGCCGGCGGACCAGCAGCACGGTGCTCACCAGCAGCACCCAGGCCGGGAACACCAGCAGGATCGCGGGGTGGAAGGTCACGCTGACCAGCAGGAAGACGGCCAGCAGGTAGCTGACGACCGCGAGCGGCCGGGGCAGCATCCCGGCCGCGGACGCCAGCCCGGTGGTGGTGATCATGTACATGCCGGCGGCGCGCACGCCGTAGACGAAGACCAGGGCGTAGCCGGCGGAGGACAGCGCGCGGGCGACGTCCGGCCCGGGGAGCGGGGCGTCGGAGAAGCGGGTCAGCAGCGCGACCGCCCCGACCGCGGCGGTCCCGACGAAGAGCATGCAGACGAACAGGACGGCGCTGGCCAGGTGCAGCCAGTGGGGGATCTCGGCCCACGACCGCGGCCGGCGCAGCTGGAACGCCGTGCGGGTGGCCATCGCGTGCCACAGGCAGGCGATCCCGGCGAACGGCACGACGTACAGCCCGACGAGGGTGAGCGTGTCGGCCCCGCCCCCGTCGTAGAACGCGCGGTAGGTGGCGTCGGGGTCGGCGAGCCCGGGGATCCGGCGGACCAGCACGAGGGCCACGACGAGCAGCGCGGCGAGGACCAGGCCCGACCACCCGGCGGTGCGGGCGTGGGCGGCTGCCAGCCGGGCGGCGGCGTCCTCTGCCGCGGCGTCCGCTGGTTCTCCCCGTGTCCGTGTCGGGATCCGCATGGTGCCCTCCGGCGACCGCGTGCCTCGTCTCGCTCACCAGCCAGGGCGGAACCGCACCCTCCTACACCCGCCGCCGGACCCGGTCAACGCGTCCGCGGGCGCCACCGCACCGGGCGGCCGGTCGGTCACCGCACACCGCCGGGCTCCCCACGGGCGGTGAACCGCGCGCCGGCCCCGGCCCCGGCCTGCACGTCGTCATGCCGCCGCCGCCGGAGCGTCTCCAGGACGTGACGATGAGGCTCATCCGGCCCGTCGGCGACCCGCCGCCCACGCCGGTCACCACGGTCCTGGTCGCCGACGCGCACCCGGTGCTGCGCCGCGTGCTGATCGACTGCCTGGACGACGTCGACGACATCGCCGTCGTGGCGGAGGCCGAGACCGGGGACGAGCTCCTCGCGACCGGCCTGGGCACCCGCCCGCACGTCGTCCTGGTCGACCCGGAGCTGCCCGGCACCGACCCGCTGCAGGCGGCGCGCGAGCTGCTCGACGTCGCCCCGGCCACGCGCGTGGTCGTCCTCGCGCGCTGCTTCAGCCTGGTCACCTTCCACCGGGCCCGGCGGCTGGGGGCCGTCGGCTACCTGCTCAAGGGCGCCGACCTGGTCGACCTGCCGCAGCGGATCCGCGACCTCGCCGCGGGCGGGACCGCCTGGACCCCGCGTGCGGTCCGCGAGGTCGGCCCCGGCGAGAGGTAGCGGCTCAGCTCACGAGGACGACGGTCGCCGTCCGGCGACGAGGACGACGACGAGCGTGCGGGGGCCGTGCACGCCCTCCACCCGGTCGAGCTCGATGTCGCTGGTCGCCGACGGCCCGCTGACCATCGTGAGCGGCGCGGTCGGCTCCAGCCGGGCGAGCGCCTCCGGCACGCCGCCGACGACCTGGCCGGCCTCGACCACGCACACCAGGCAGTCGGGCAGCAGGGACAGCGCCCGGCGGCCGGAGAGCGGCGAGCCGTCGAGCACCAGGGTCCCGGTCTCAGCCACGGCCACGGCGACCCCGGTGACGGTGGCGGCGAACGCGGCGAGCGCGACGGCGGGCCGGCCGTCGTCCTCGGTGGCCCCCGCCGGCCGCCACGCCTGCGGGACGCCGGGCGCGACGACGACGTCCGCCGGCGCCCACCCCGCGCCGACGCCCGCGTCGAGCGCGGCCGCGACGGTGGAGGCGACGTCGTCCGGGCCGCAGCGCAGGACCGAGGCCTTGTAGTCCTCGAGCCGGTCGGTGAGGACGTCGAGCAGCGTCGCGACCGGCCGGTCGTCGGTGGTCCGGTAGTGCCGGTGGACCTCCGGGACGGCGCGCCCCTCGCCCAGCGCGGTGCGGATCCGGCCGAGCACCTCCTCCCGTGCGGTGCTCATCGTCCGTGCTCCCGGGCCCACTGCTGGGTGAAGGTCTCCCGCGGCGGGGCCGGCAGGTCGCGGCTGCGGGTCCACCCGGAGACCGGCGGCGGCAGGGCCGCGGGCAGCGCCGGCCGGCCGCGGGCGAGGAACCGGCCCAGCCCGGCGGCGCGCTGCGCCAGCCGCCACAGCCGCGGCCGCGACATCGCCGTCGCCAGGGCGCGGAACCCGGCCGCCTCGGGGGTGACCCGCTGCTGCGCCTCGACGTGCTCGCCCCGCAGGTGCACCAGGATCGACGGGATGTCGATCGCCACCGGGCAGACGTCGTAGCAGGCGCCGCACAGCGACGACGCGTACGGCAGTGACGCGTTGTCCTCGACGCCGGTGAGCTGCGGGGAGAGCACCGCCCCGATCGGGCCCGGGTAGACCGAGCCGTAGGCGTGCCCGCCCGTGCGCTCGTACACCGGGCAGACGTTGAGGCAGGCCGAGCAGCGGATGCAGTGCAGCGCCTCGCGGCCCACCTCGTCGGCGAGCACCGCCGTCCGCCCGTTGTCGAGCAGCACCAGGTGGAACTCCTGCGGCCCGTCGCCGGGGGTGACCCCGGCCCACAGCGAGGTGTAGGGGTTCATCCGCTCGCCGGTGGAGGAGCGGGGGAGCAGCTGCAGGAAGACCTCGAGGTCGCGCCAGGCCGGCACCAGCTTCTCGATGCCCATCACCGTGATCAGGGTCTGCGGGAGGGTCAGGCACATCCGGCCGTTGCCCTCGGACTCGACCACCGCCAGGGTGCCGGTCTCGGCGACGGCGAAGTTGGCGCCGCTGATCGCCACCCGCGCGCGGAGGAACCGCTCGCGCAGGTGCGCCCGGGCGGCCATCGCCAGCCGGCGCGGCTCGTCGGGCAGGTCCCGGTCGGCGTCCGGGCCCTGGAACTGCGGCATGGTGCGCAGGAAGATCTCGCGGATCTCGGCCCGGTTCTTGTGGATCGCCGGGACCAGGATGTGCGACGGCGCGTCGTCCCCGAGCTGGACGATCAGCTCGGCCAGGTCGGTCTCGTGCGCGCTGATCCCGGCGGCCTCGAGCGCCTCGTTGAGGCCGATCTCCTGGGTGGCCATCGACTTGACCTTGACCACCTCGTCCGTGCCGGCGGCCTGCACCAGCCGGGTGACGATCGCGTTGGCCTCGGCGGCGTCGCGGGCCCAGTGCACCGTGCCGCCGCGCGCGGTCACCTGCCGCTCGAGCTCCTCCAGGTGCTCGTCGAGGCGGGCCAGGGTGGCAGCCTTGAGCGCCCTGCCGGCCTGACGCAGCTCCTCCCAGTCGGGCACCTCGCCGACGACGGCCGCCCGCTTGGCCCGGATGGTGCGGGTCGCGTGGCCGAGGTTGGCCCGCAGCTGGCCGTCGCGCAGCGCGTCCCGGGCGGCCTCGGGGAAGGGGCGGTCGCCGCGCAGGTGGCCCACCCCGCGGGGGGCGGTCGGGAGGGTGGGGCGATCGCGGGCGGTAGGCAGCCCGAGGAAGGTCGGCGCCGAGCGGCCATTGTGGCCACTTTGGCCGGTCACGGCGGTCACGCCGGCACCGCCGGTCGGGTGCTCTGGTCGGGGGACACGGACTGCTCCGTCGAGGCGAGGATCTCCGCCAGGTGCACCGTCCGCGTGCCCGAGCGCAGCCGGGACAGCCCGCCGCCGATGTGCATCAGGCAGGAGGCGTCACCGGCGGTGCACACCTCGGCGTGCGTGGACAGCACGTTGGCCATCTTGTCGGTGAGCATCGCCGTCGACGTGTCGGCGTTCTTCACCGCGAAGGTGCCGCCGAAGCCACAGCACTGCTCGGCTCCGGGGAGCTCGACCAGCTCCAGCCCGCGCACGGCGCGCAACAGCCGCAGCGGCCGGTCGCCGACCCGCAGCATCCGCAGCGAGTGGCAGGTGGGGTGGTAGGTGACCCGGTGCGGGTAGTACGCGCCGACGTCGGTGACGCCGAGGACGTCGACGAGGAACTGCGACAGCTCGTAGGTGCGGCTCGCGAGGGCCTCGGCCTCCTCGGCCAGCGCGTGCTCGCCGGCCCGGCGGGCGACCATCGCCTGCTGGTGGTGGATCGACGCCACGCAGGACCCGGACGGCGCCACCACCGCCTCCGCCCCGGCGAAGGCCCGCACGTGGTTGGCCACGATCGGCACCGCCTCACGCCGGTAGCCGGTGTTGACGTGCATCTGCCCGCAGCACGCCTGGCCCGGCGGGACGACGACCTCGTGGCCCAGCCGCTCCAGCAGCCGTGCCGTGGCCATCGCCACCTGCGGCACCATCGTGTCCACCAGGCACGTGGCGAACAGCGCCACCCTCATCGCGTCCCCTCCCGGTCGGCCCCCCCGCCGCGGCGGACCATGCTCGACTCCCGCACCACCAGCTCCGGCTCGAAGACCGGCTGCTCGTGCCGGTGCCCCTCCCGGGCCTCGTCCAGCACCAGCTGCGCCGCGCGCCTCCCGAGCTCCTGCCGCGGCTTGCGCACCGAGGTCAGGGGGACGGCGGCCGCGGCGGCGAAGTCGATGTCGTCGTAGCCCACGATCGCGAACTCGTCCGGCACCCGCACGCGCTGTCGCACCATCCCCTGCAGCACGCCGAGGGCGAGCAGGTCGTTGGCGCAGATCGCCGCCGTGGGGCGCCGGGCCGCCGGGATGCCGAGGACCCGCCCGGCCGCGTCCCGCCCCCCGGGCACGGTGAGGTCCTCCGGGGAGAGGACGGTCAGCTCGGCATCCGGCACCTCGCGCACCGCCGTCTCCACGCCGGCCCGGCGCTCCTGCACCTGCGGCAGGTCGGAGTGCCCGCCGACGAAGGCGATCCGGCGGTGCCCGCGCTCGAGCAGGTGCTCGGTGGCGAGCCGGCCACCGAGCACGTCGTCGACGGCGACGGCGCACTGGTCCGCGGCGGGCGCGCGCCGGTCCAGCAGCACCACCGGGACCCCGTGGGAGCGCAGCGCCGCCAGGTCCGGCGTCAGATCGGCGGTCGGGGTGATGACCACACCCTGCACCCGCTGCTCGGCGAGCACGGCCAGGTGCGCGGCCTCCTTGTCCGGCCGGTCGTCGGAGTTGCACAGGATCAGCGCCAGCCCGGCGGCGTTGACGACGTCCTCGACCCCCCGGGCGACGTCGGTGAAGAACGGGTTGGCGATGTCGAGCACCACGAGGCCGACCGTGCGGCTGGAGCCCGCGCGCAGCTGACGCGCCGACTCGTTGCGCACGAACCCCAGTTCGGCGATCGCCGCGCGGACCCGGTCGCGGGTGACCGGACCGACCAGCTGGGGCCGGTTGAGCACGTTGCTCACCGTGCCGACCGACACGCCCGCGTGCCGGGCGACGTCCTTGATGCTGGCCACCGACCCGCCCTCCCCGCCGGTGTCCCGGCCTCGCGCCCGGCGCTCGCGCCGGGACCTCCGTAGTGTTGCCGACCCGGGTGCTCCCGGCCGCGACCGGCGGCACCCGGGTCGGCCCGGCGGCCGACGGCGGCCGTCCGGGCACCCGCGGCCTGCGCGGTGGCGACCAGCTCGCGGTGGGGTGGCCGTCAGGCCAGGTGGAAGTACTGGGTCAGCCGCTCCATCTGCCGGTCCGGGGGGCTCCCGGCGACGAAGAAGCGGCTCATCCGGGCCTGCCAGCGGGCGTTGACGTCCTCGGCGTCCATGCCGGCCACCGCGGCGTCGAAGTCGTCGGTCTCGACGAACCCGACGACCAGGCCGTCCTCGTGACGGAGGAAGAGCGAGTAGTCCCGCCAGCCGTGCCGGGAGAGCGCCTCGAGCATCTCCGGCCACACCTCGCGGTGCGCCTCGAGGTACTCGTCGACGCGCTCCGGCCGCAGGTGCATGAGGAAACAGACCCGCTCGGCCACGTGCCACCTCCGTCGGTGTCCGGCCCGGGGCCGCCGGCCCGAGCCGGTGGCTGCCCGGTTCGTCCGGATCAGGATGAACCGTTTCACATGGTGATGGCCGCCACTGTGGCACGGCGTGCGCCGCCCGCGCAAGCCCGGGGCGGGCCGCCCGGCCGGCCCGCGGAGGTGCACGCACCCGTGCTGAGCTGGTGGGGGTACTCGCGGCCGACCCCGACGGCGCCCCCACGTGCACACTGCGGGTCGCGCGGACGAGACTGTTGACGTGACCGGGGACACGTCCTACTGTCCCGGTAACCGTATGAGACGTTTCAAAACGGTGGACCGGCGAGCCCCGCCGGACCGTCCCCTCACGGACCGAGGAGATCGACGATGACCCCCGCCGCCGCACTCGACGCGCTCGCCGAGCAGACGATCGAGCTGCCCTCCTGGGCCTTCGGCAACTCCGGCACCCGGTTCAAGGTGTTCGGCCAGCCCGGGGTGGCCCGCGACCCCTTCGAGAAGCTCGAGGACGCCGCCCAGGTGCAGCGGTACACCGGCGTCGCGCCGCGGGTGTCCCTGCACATCCCGTGGGACCTGGTCGACGACTTCGGCAAGCTCGCCGCCCACGCCGCCGACCTGGGCGTCCGGATCGGGGCGATCAACTCCAACCTCTTCCAGGACGACGACTACCGGCTCGGCTCGCTGACCCACCCCGACGCCGCCGTCCGCCGCAAGGCGATCGAGCACCACGCCCAGTGCGTCGACGTCATGCGGGCCACCGGCTCCACCGACCTCAAGCTGTGGCTGCCCGACGGCACCAACTACGCCGGCCAGGACGACCTGCGGGCCCGGCAGGACCGGCTGGCCGAGTCGCTGCAGGAGGTCTACGCGCTGCTGGACCCGGGCCACCGGCTGCTGCTCGAGTACAAGTTCTTCGAGCCGTACTTCTACGCGACCGACATCCCCGACTGGGGCACCTCGCTGGTGCACTGCCTGGCCCTCGGCGAGCAGGCGCAGGTCGTCCTCGACACCGGGCACCACGCTCCGGGCACGAACATCGAGTTCATCGTCATGCAGCTGCTGCGGCTGGGCCGGCTGGGCGCGTTCGACTTCAACTCGCGCAACTACGCCGACGACGACCTCATCGTGGGGTCGGCCGACCCGTTCCAGCTGTTCCGGATCATGAACGAGATCGTGCAGAACGACGCCCTGCTCGGGGCCGGCGTCAACTTCATGCTCGACCAGTGCCACAACATCGAGAAGAAGATCCCCGGCCAGATCCGCTCGGTGCTCAACGTCCAGGAGGCCACCGCAAAGGCGCTGCTGGTCGACCGCGACGCGCTGCGCGCGGCCCAGGTCGCCGGTGACGTGCTGGGCGCGCACGGTGTGCTGATGGACGCCTTCAGCACCGACGTCCGGCCGCTGCTGGCCGAGCTGCGGGAGTCGAAGGGCCTGGACGCCGACCCGTACGCCGCCTTCGCCCGCAGCGGGTACCAGGAGCGCATCGAGCGCGAGCGCGTCGGCGGCCAGCAGGCCGGCTGGGGCGCCTGAAGACCTCTCCCGTGAGGGGCCAAAATGGCCATTTTGGCCCTTCCGACATCCCCGGAAGGAACCAGAGCATGACGAACCCCGTGGTCAGCGAGCTGCTCGAGCGCAGCAACCGGCTGGGCGCCGACCCGCGCAACACCAACTACGCCGGCGGCAACACCTCCGCCCAGGGCACCGAGACCGACCCGGTGACCGGGCGACCGGTCGAGCTGCTGTGGGTCAAGGGCTCCGGCGGCGACCTGGGCACCCTCACCGAGCCGGGTCTCGCCGTCCTGCGGCTGGACCGGCTGCGCTCGCTGGTCGACGTCTACCCGGGCGTCGAGCGCGAGGACGAGATGGTCGCCGCGTTCGACTTCTGCCTGCACGGCCGCGGCGGCGCGGCGCCGTCCATCGACACCGCGATGCACGGGCTGGTCCGCGCCGCGCACGTCGACCACCTGCACCCCGACTCCGGCATCGCGCTGGCCACCGCGGCCGACGGCGAGGCGCTGACCCGCGAGTGCTTCGGCGACCGCGTCGTCTGGGTGCCGTGGCGGCGCCCCGGCTTCCAGCTCGGCCTGGACATCGCCGCGATCGCCGAGAAGAACCCGCAGGCGATCGGCTGCATCCTCGGTGGGCACGGGATCACCGCCTGGGGCGAGACCAGCGAACAGTGCGAGGCCAACTCGCTGGAGATCATCCGGACGGCGGAGCGGTTCCTCGCCGAGCGCGGGAAGCCCGAGCCGTTCGGCGCCGTGGTGCCCGGCTTCGAGCCGCTCGACGAGGCCGAGCGGCGGCACCGCGCCGCCGCGCTGACGCCGGTCATCCGCGGGCTGGCGTCGACCGACAAGCCGCAGGTCGGGCACTTCACCGACAGCGACGTCGTCCTCGAGTTCCTGTCCCGCGAGAAGCTGCAGCCCCTCGCCGCGCTCGGCACCTCCTGCCCGGACCACTTCCTGCGCACCAAGGTGCGGCCGCTGGTCGTGGACCTGCCGGCGACCGCCCCGGTGGAGGACGTCGTCGCGCGGCTGGAGGAGCTGCACGAGGAGTACCGCGCCGAGTACGCCGCCTACTACCAGCGGCACGCCACCTCCGACAGCCCGGCGATGCGCGGCGCCGACCCGGCGATCGTGCTGGTGCCCGGCGTGGGCATGTTCAGCTTCGGCGCCAACAAGCAGACCGCGCGCGTGGCCGGCGAGTTCTACGTCAACGCGATCAACGTGATGCGCGGCGCGGAGGCGGTGTCCACCTACGCCCCGATCGACGAGAGCGAGAAGTTCCGCATCGAGTACTGGGCGCTGGAGGAGGCCAAGCTCCAGCGGATGCCCGAGCCCAAGCCGCTGGCCACCCGCGTCGCGCTGGTGACCGGTGCGGCATCGGGCATCGGCAAGGCGATCGCGCACCGGCTGGCGCGCGAGGGCGCCTGCGTGGTCGTCGCCGACCTCGACCGGGCCAAGGCCGAGACCGCGGCGGCGGAGATCGGCAACGCCGACGTCGCCGTGGGCGTGGCGGCCGACGTGAGCGACGGCGAGGCGGTGGCCGAGGCGTTCCGCGCGGCGGTGCTCGCCTTCGGCGGGGTCGACCTGGTGGTGAACAACGCCGGCCTGTCGATCTCCAAGCCACTGCTGGAGACCACCGAGCAGGACTGGGACCTGCAGCACGACGTCATGGCCAAGGGCAGCTTCCTCGTCTCGCGCGAGGCCGCCCGGATCATGATCGAGCAGGGGATGGGCGGCGACCTCGTCTACATCTCGTCGAAGAACTCGCTGTTCGCCGGGCCGAACAACATCGCCTACGGCGCCACCAAGGCCGACCAGGCCCACCAGGTCCGGCTGCTGGCCGCCGAGCTCGGCGGGCACCAGATCCGGGTCAACGGGATCAACCCCGACGGCGTCGTCCGCGGGTCGGGGATCTTCGCCGGCGGCTGGGGCGCCTCGCGCGCCGCGGTCTACGGCGTGAAGGAGGAGGAGCTGGGCGAGTTCTACGCGCAGCGGACGCTGCTCAAGCGGGAGGTCCTGCCCGAGCACGTCGCGGACGCCGTCTTCGCGCTGACCGGTGGCGACCTCACCCGGACGACGGGGCTGCACGTGCCGGTCGACTCGGGCGTGGCCGCCGCCTTCCTCCGCTGAGAGAGGGGCCAGCGTGGCCACGAAGGCCCCGTTGAACCTCACGGCCGTCGACCTGGGGGCGTCGAGCGGCCGGGTGATGGCCGCGCGGGTCGCGCCGGAGCGGCTGGAGCTCGCCGAGGTGCACCGGTTCCCCAACCGGCCGGTGCGCCTCGGCGGCACCCTGCACTGGGACCTGCTCGGGCTCTACGCCGGCGTCCTCGACGGGCTGCGCGCCGCCGGGCGCGAGGCCGGCCGGGTCGACGGCGTCGGCATCGACAGCTGGGCCGTGGACGTCGGCCTGCTGGACGCCGACGGCGCGCTGCTGGGCAACCCGGTGCACTACCGGGACGCCCGGCACGCGACCGCGGTGGCGGCGGTGCACGCCGCCGTCCCGCCCGAGGAGCTGTACCGGGTGACCGGGCTGCAGCACCTGCCGTTCAACACCGTCTTCCAGCTCGCGGCGGCGCGCGGGACGGCGCAGTTCGCCGCCGCCCGGACGGCGCTGCTGGTCCCGGACCTGCTCGCGTACTGGCTCACCGGCGCGGTCGGCGCGGAGGTCACCAACGCCTCCACGACGGGCCTGCTCGACGCCACGACCCGCGAGTGGGCCTGGGACCTGGTCGACCGGCTCGGCCTGGACCGCGGGCTGTTCCCGCCGCTGCGGCAGCCGGGGGAGCGGCTGGGGGAGCTGACCGCCGACGTGCTGGGCGAGACCGGGCTGGCCGGGCCGGTGCCGGTCACCGCGGTCGGGTCGCACGACACGGCGTCGGCGGTGGTCGGCGTCCCGGCGTCGTCGGACCGGTTCGCCTACGTCTCGTGCGGCACCTGGTCGCTGGTCGGCGTGGAGCTGGAGAAGCCGGTGCTCACCGAGGCGAGCCGGGCCGCCGGGTTCACCAACGAGCTCGGCGTGGACGGCACGGTGCGCTACCTGCACAACGTGATGGGGCTGTGGCTGCTCCAGGAGTCGCTGCGGACCTGGGCGGCTGCCGGCCTGCCCGCGGACCTGCCCGACCTGCTCGCCGCCGCCGCGCAGGTGCCGGCCTTCACCGCCGTCGTCGACGCCGACGACCCGCGGTTCCTCCCCCCGGGTGACGTGCCGGCGCGGATCGCCGCGGCCTGCGCCGAGACCGGCCAGACCCCGCCGCAGAGCGGGCCTGCGACGGTGCGGTGCATCCTCGACAGCCTCGCTCTCGCCTACCGGCGGGCGATCCGGCGGGCCGGCGAGCTCTCCGGACGCGAGGTCGAGGTGGTGCACCTGGTGGGCGGGGGGGCGCGCAACGCCCTGCTGTGCCAGCTCACCGCCGACGCCTGCGGCCTGCCGGTCGTGGCCGGCCCGGTCGAGGCCGCGGCGCTGGGGAACGCCCTGGTCCAGGCCCGGGCGGCCGGCGTGCTCGACGGCGGCCTGGCCGACCTGCGTGCACTGCTGCGGGCCACGCAGGAGGTGCAGACGTACACGCCGTCCGGGTCGCCGGCCGCGTGGGACGCCGCCGCGGCCCGGTTGCCCTCCCGCTGAGACGAGCCGCCGGGGAGCGATGAGTTCCCGCGGGCCGCGGGGTCTCCAGTCCTGGAGTGCCGGTCGACCGGACCCCGCACGGGGGTCGCGCACGAGCCGGTGGCCGACGGCACGGGAGGGCAGCGCGTGATCCACGCACGGGGACTGGTGCAGACGTTCCGTACGCGCCAGGGACGGGTCAAGACCGAGGTCCGCGCCGTCGACGGCGTCGACCTGGACGTCGCCGAGGGGGAGATCGTCGCGTTCCTCGGTCCCAACGGGGCGGGGAAGACCACCACGCTGCGCATGCTGACCACCCTGCTGAAGCCGACCGCCGGCACGGCGACGGTGGCGGGCTTCGACGTCGTCACGCAGTCGGAGCAGGTGCGCCGCAGCATCGGCTACGTGTCGCAGGCCGGCGGGGCGTTCAGCGGCGCCCGCGCGGGCGACGAGGTGGTGGACCACGGGATGCTCTACGGGCTGTCCCGGGCGGTGGTCGAGGAACGGGGCAGGCAGCTGTTCCGGCAGCTGGACCTGGAGGGTCTGTGGACCCGGATGCCCAGGAACATGTCCGGCGGGCAGAAGCGCCGGCTGGACATCGTGATGGGGCTGATCCACGAGCCGACGCTGGTGTTCCTCGACGAGCCGACCACCGGTCTGGACCCGCAGGCGCGGGCGAACCTCTGGGAGCACGTCCGCGACCTGCGGCGCCGCCGCGGCGCGACGGTGTTCCTCACCACCCACTACCTGGACGAGGCCGACGCGCTGGCCGACCGGATCCTGATCATCGACCGGGGCCGGATCGTCGCCGCCGACACTGCCGACAGCCTCAAGGCGCGGGTCGCCGGCGACCTGGTCGACCTGGAGGTGGCGGCTCCGGCCGACGTGCCCGAGGCGGCCCGCAAGCTCGCCACCCTCACCGACGGCCGCGCCGAGGTGGAGATCGAGGGCCGGCACGTCCGCGGGCGCGTGCCCCGCGCCGGGCGCGCCGTCCCGGGTTGCTGCGCGACCTGGACCGCGCCTCGATCGACCTGGACTCGATCGAGGTGCTCCGGCCCACCCTGGACGACGTGTTCCTGGCACTGACCGGGCGGTCCCTGCGCGACGCCGAGACCGCTGACACAGCCGCCGCACCCGACGTCGGTCAGGCGCCGGCGGAGGGGACCGAGACCGTGCCCGCCGTCGAAGGAGCCCCGCGGTGACCTCGTTCCTGCGCGAGTCGGGGATCGTCTTCCGACGCCAGCTCCGGATGAACCTGCGGAACCCCGCGTGGGTGATCATCGGGGCGATCCAGCCGGTGCTGTACCTGCTGCTGTTCGGTCCGCTGCTCACGCCTCTGGTCGACCAGTTCGGCGCGACCAACGCCTACACCTTCTTCGTCCCCGGCATGCTGGTGCAGCTGGGCATCTTCGGCGCCTTCTTCGCCGGGTTCAGCCTCATCGGGGAGTGGCGCGAGGGCGTCATCGAGGCCGAGCGGGTCACCCCGGCCAGCCGGACGGCGCTGCTGGTCGGCCGGCTCCTCCGCGACCTGCTGCAGCTGCTCGCCCAGGCGCTGATCCTCATCACCCTCGGCTACGCCCTGGGCATGGACGCGCCGCTGCAGGGCATCGTCCTCGGGACGCTGCTCACCCTGCTCATCGGCGGCGCGTGCGCCGCGGCGTCGAACGCGCTGGCGCTGACCACCAAGAGCGAGGAGGTCATGGCGCCGGTCGTCAACATGGTGGTGATGCCGGTGCTGCTGCTGTCGGGGATCCTGCTGCCGATGACGATCGGCCCCGCGTGGCTGGAGCGGGCGAGCGAGTTCATGCCGATCCGCCACGTGGTCGACGCCGTCCGCAACTCCTTCCTCGGCGACTTCGCCTCGTCCGGGCTGCTGTGGGGCAGCCTGTGGGCCCTGTCGCTGTTCGCCGTCTCGGTCTGGTGGGGCACCGCCACCTTCCGCCGGGAGAACGCCTGAGGACGCGGTGCAGGTCCGGGTGATCGTCGCCAGCCAGGCCGGTGCGCCGTCGGCGTGGAACCTCGTCTCGATCCGGTCCGGGTCGACGTTGACGACGTCCCAGCCACCGCTCCGGTGAGGCCGCCCCGAGCCGTCAGACGCACCACCGGCGGTGTCCCCGCACGGCTCGTCCCGTCGGCCGAGGACCGGCGCCAGCCCCTGTGTGTGGTGACCTCGGCACCCCTCGGTGGGGGTGGGCGGCGTCGTGCCGTCCGGGCAGCGTGGCCTCGCGCGGTCGCCGTCCAGATCCCGGCGGACACCGACGCAGGTCCCGGCGTCGCGGACGCCGGGAGGGGGAGGCCTGGAATGCCGTGGTGGGTGTGGTCGCTGCTGGGCTGGATCCCGCTGACCGCGGTGGTCGCGGCCTACTGGTGGGCGCCTCGATGGCCGGAGGTGAAGCGTGAGCTGGCCCGAGACCGCGCCGCTCGTGCCCGGCGTCCGCACCGTGTCGAGCCGCTGCACCGCGTGGCCCGCCGGGGCGCCGGGTGGCGGGAGGGCAGCGAGCGTCCGCCGGGCGGGTAGCCGATCCGCCGGCCGCCCACGTCCGAGCACGTCACGCCGACGTCCGGGTGCCCCGGCCGAGGTCCTCGTGTCGCCGTCGGCCGGGTGCAGGTCGGTCATCGAGACGCCCGCCCCGCCCTGGCCGTGAAACCCCCGGGGCGGGGCGGAGCACCCATGGCACCACGACCGCGGGGCTCCTGTCAGCAGGCTGCGGCGCGTCTCCGGCAGGACTCGCCCGGAGCGGTCCCGGGCGGGGTCACCGAGGTCCTCGCGGGATCACGTGGTCCGCGGTCCCGCGGTCTCGATGACCGAGAAGGACCACAGCTGGGAGTGGCTGGCCACGGGGGCGCGGGTCTCGCCGCCGTGGTGGGCGCGGTCGAAGTCCTGGCTGTCGTGCCACGTCCGGAAGGCGTCCTCGCTCTCCCAGCGGGTGTACACGAGGTACAGGTCGGTGCCCTCCTCCGGGCGCAGCAGCTCGAACCGCTCGAAACCGGGCGTCTGCTCGACTGCCCCGGCCCGGCTCCGGAACCGCTCCTCGAAGCTCTCCCGCCGGTCCTCGGGCACGGTGATCGCGTTGATCTTGACGACGCTCATGACCGTCACCCTCCCGCACGTCCCGGGGATCGCGCTGCCGACCGCGGCCCCGGGCCGGCCGTCGCTCCGCGAGGCCGGCCGGGGACGACGCTCGCTCTCCCGCTCCGGTAGGGCATCCTCTGGCGGGCCCGCACCCGGGACCGGACCCCGCCGTGTGCACCGATCCCGGACGCGACGGACAGGAGACGGAGCTGACCCAGACGGCAGCGACCGGGACGACGGTGGCCGCGGTGATGGCCGAGCCGGCCGGTCTCGAGGACCCCAGGATCCGCGAGGTGAACACCAGGCACGGCGACGACCACGGCGTGAACCTCGGCAACCTGCGCGCCCTCGCCAAGCGGCTCGAGACCCAACAGGAGCTCGCGCGCGAGCTGTGGCGGACCGGGGACAGCGCGGCGCGGCTGCTGGACCTCCTGATCTGTCGGCCGAAGGCGGTCGAGAAGAACCCGCACGCCGGGGAGCTGCGCCTGGCCTGGTCGGCCGACCCGGACCCCGTGGTCGCGAGTGCCGGCTGGGCGCTGACCACCGAACGGGTGGCGAAGCAGCCCGAGGGTCTCGACCTGCCCGCACTCCTCGACGTCGTCGAAGCGGAGATGGCGGACGCCCCGGACCGCCTGCAGTGGGCGATGAACAACTGCCTGGCCCAGATCGGCATCGAGCACGTCGAGCACCGAGCTCGGGCGATCGACATCGGGGAGCGCCTGCGTGTGCTCGAGGACCACCCGACGCCGCCGAACTGCACGTCTCCGTTCGCGCCCGTCTGGATCACCGAGATGGTGCGCCGGCGGTCCGCCGGGTAGGAGGCCCCGCACTCGCGCGCAGCCTCAGGGGTCGGCCAGCCACGCCAGCAGGCGGCCCCGCGACCAGCAGCGGCCGACGGCCTCGGGGTGCGGCATCGGCCGGTCGAACACCGCCAGGCCGACGATGCTGTGGCCGGAGGCGGGGCGGTCGCCGAGCGTCGGGATGGACGGCGCGACCCCGACCCCCTCGACGGACACCCACGCGACCGCCCGGCCGGCCGCCGCGTCGTCGAGGCGGTGCAGGAAGCGCAGGCGGCTCTCGACCGGGAGGCGGGCCAGCGCCCACGTCGTGGTGACGACGGGCATGGCGTCCGCGGGCACACGGGCGACGGCGTCGGGCAGCACCTCGACGGCGTCCCCTCGCAGCAGCAGCGGAGGGGCCGTCGCCGCCAGCGCCATCTCCGCGTCGAGCCGCGCTCTCCGCTCCGGCTGGTCCGGCCACAGGCAGGCACGCAACCACCGGGCGTCATCGGCGTCGGTCACGTCGAGGGGATCGGCGTCGATGCCGATCCGGGCGACCACCTCGGGCACCGCCCGCGTCGGGACGGGCCGGTCGCCCACGACCGAGCACGACATCTGCACGGGGGAGGACGGGTCGCCCAGCGTTCGTCCGTCGCTGTAGGTGATGCCGACGCGGTCGACGTCGAGGTCCAGCCCGGCCGAGCAGCCGACGTCGATCAGCCCGACCGCCCTCGCGCCTGCCCGGCGCGCCGCCTCGGCGATGGCCGGGTACAGCACGGCACACCCCCCGGTCTGGTCGGTCCACACCCGCCGGCGCACGGCGATGGCCACGACCGCGTCGGTCATCCGCAGCAGCGTGTCGATCGCCGCGTCGGCGGCGGCGACGCCGTCCCCAGCGGCACAGGCCGCGGCCAGCGCAGGCGCCCGTCCGGCGAGGGCGAGGTCGTGCAGCGCGGCGAGGACCAGCCTGGGGTGCCGCTTGCGCGCCGGCGCCGCCTCGATCGCGCGCAGGGCCTCGGCGGACTCGCTCAGGGCGACGGCGACGCGCTCCCACAGCGGTGACCTGCCGGCGGCCTCGACCTCACCGAAGCGCCGGTACGCCTGAGCGAGCGTGCGAGTCCTGTCCACCGGTACGGCGCCGCAGCCCGTCCTCAGCAGCACACGACGACGGCGAGCAGCAGCGCTCCCGCGACGGGATGCCGATGACGACGTCCATGCTGCACCTCCCGTGCCCTGGATCGTGCAGTCTCCCTGAACGAGCGCCCACTCTGCCCGTCGGAGCGACCGGAGGGAGCTCACCGCGAGGGCGGCGGAGTCGCTGCGAGGAGGGGAGAGCGATGACCGGACCACGAGGCAGGGTGGTCTGCGACCTCACGATCTCGGCCGACGGGTACTCGGCCGGGCCCGACCAGACCGAGGACCGCCCGTTCGGCGAGGACGGCGGCGACGGCTCGGGCAGCACGCTGCACGCCTGGATGTTCGACACCGCCGACGAGAACCGGGCCGACATCGACCGGATGGCCGCCGCCCGGGCGTTCGTCATGGGGCGCAACACGTTCGGACCGGTGCGCGGCGAGTGGGAACGGCTGGTGGGGCGAGGACCCGCCGTTCCACGCCCCGGTCTTCGTGCTCACCCACCACGGGCGCGACCCCCAGCCGATGGAGGGCGGCACCACGTTCCACTTCGTCACCGACGGGATCGAGTCGGCACTGGCACGGGCACGCGCGGCGGCCGGCGACGGCGACGTCGCGATCCAGGGCGGCGCGACCACCATCAACCAGTACCTCACCGCCGGCCTGATCGACGAGCTGCGGCTGCACGACGTGCCGCTGACGCTCGGCGTCGGCACGCGGCTGTTCGAGGGCGTCCCGCCGTTGCGCCTCGAGCAGGTGGGGTCGCGAGCCGCGACCGCCGTGACGCACGTGACCTACCGCGTGCTGTCCCGAGCCGGAGGGCGGACCCCGACACGCTGAGCGACGCGCTCGGCCTCAGCCGAGCTCCTCGGCCAGGGCGACGATGACGCCGCCGGGTCCTGGGGGTCAGGCGCGGCCGCCGGCGGCCGCGAGCCCGGCCCTGGTGAAGGCCAGCGCGTCCCGGGCCAGGGCGACGTTGTCGGTCCAGAGGTTGCGCCAGATGGCCAGGTCGTTGGAGAGGGTGCGGTGCACGACCTCGGACGAGAACGACTCGAAGGTCATGATCCCGTCGTAGCCCACCTCGGCCAGCGCGCCGAAGAACTCCGCCCACGGGATGGTGCCGGTGCCCAGCGCCCCGCGGTGGGACTCCCCGACGTGCACGTAGCCCAGCTTCCCGGCCGCCGCGGCCGCCCGCACCGCCTCGCGGAACGAGTGCTCCTCGATGTTCATGTGGTACGTGTCGAGGTGGGCCATGACGTTGGGTCGGTCGACCGCCGCGATGAAGTCCAGCGTCTCCTGCGTCGTGTTGATGACGTTGGTCTCGTAGCGGTTGCAGAACTCCAGGGCCAGCGTGATCCCCGAGGCGGCGGCCCGGTCGGCGAGCCACGCGATCGTCTCCCGGGAGTTGGCCCGGCCCCGCTCGGTCGCCGGTCCGGCGTACTTGCCGAGCTTCGAGTACAGGACGCCGCACAGCACTGAGCCGCCGCTGTCGCGCAGCACCGACAGCGCCGTGGCCAGCCGCTCCCGTCCGCGGGCGACGACGTCCGGGTCCTCGCTGGAGACGTCGGTGTCCTCGGAGAGCCCCAGCGACCCGCTCACCTGGAGGTCGTGCTCCTCCAGCAGCCGCGCGGTCATGTCGGCGTCGAACGCCGTCGGGTCGATGAGCGCGATCTCGATGAGGTCGTAGCCCGCCTCGGCGGTGGCGGCGATGGCGTGGCGGGCCTCGTCGGGGGACCAGCCCCCGGTCCAGACCAGTGCGTGGACGCCGTGGGTGATCGGCACGGTTCCTCTCCTCTCCTCGGGGAACGGGGTGCTCAGGTCCCCTCGTCCAGCCAGCCGCGCCGGGACAGCTCGGCCACCAGCCGCCGGTAGCCCTCCTCGAGTGGACCGGCCTGGGCGGGGTCGGGGTCGACGACCTCGGCGGTGCGCACCGTCCGGTCCGCGGCCTGCGCCGGCGAGGTGCCGGTCAGCGCGGCGGCGGCCAGCACGGCGGCGCCGAAGGCGCTGGACGGCTCGGCCGGCCGCGACACCGGCCGGCCCAGGACGGTCGCGCGGATCGCCGTCCACACGGTCGACCGCGAGCCGCCGCCGACGACCCGGTGGTCGGCGGAGCGGACCCCGAGCGCGGCCAGCCGCTCCAGGCCGAGGCGCTCGACGAAGGCGACGCCGTCCAGCACGGCGCGGTGCCGCTGCAGCGGGGACGGCGTCCCCGGGCCGAGCAGGAAGCCGGTCGCCTCCGGTCGGACGAACGGGAAGCGCTCGCCGGTGCCGGGGAGCGGGTAGGCGGTCCAGGCCGACGGGCCCTGCCGGGCGGCGTCGGCGTCCGCGGCGGCCAGGTCGGGCAGCCCGCCCAGCGCTCCGGCGCCGGTGTTGGACGCGCCGCCGGGCCACCACAGGCCGTCGGGCGCGAGGTGCGAGTAGACCGCGCCGCCGAACCCGGTCACCTCGGCGTGCGCGACGCCCTTGAGCACCAGCGTCGTCCCCAGGACGCCGGTCGTCCGGCCCGGCGCCACCGCACCCGCGGCGAGCTGGGCGGTGCAGCCGTCGGTCATCCCGGCCACGACGCGCACGCCGCGCGGCAGGCCCAGCTCGGCCGCCACCTCGGGGCGGACCTCGCCGACGACGGTGCCCGGGTGCACCAGCTCCGGCAGGGCGCCGGCGGGGACACCGGCGGCGGCCAGCAGGTCGCCGGGCCACCGGGCGGCGACCGGGTCGATCCCCGCCTTGAGCGCGTGCGAGGTGTCGGTGACCAGCCGCCCGGTCAGGTCGGCGACGACCACGTCGGGCACGTGCAGGAATCGGGCCGCCGCGTCCTGCCCGGCCAGCCAGGCGAGCCGGCCCAGGGTCGGGGCGGCGCCGGCCGGCCGGCCGAGCGCGGCGCGCAGCCGGGCCGCGCCGCGCTGGTCGGCGTAGAGCAGCACGGGCCCGCGCGGCAGCCCGCGCGCGTCGGCGGCGACGACGCTGCCGGACGTCGCGGTCACCGCCAGCGCGCGGATCCCGGCTCCGCGGGGACCCAGCTCGGCGGTGAGTGCCCGCAGCACCGACCGGACGGCGGCCGCGTGCACCGGCGGCTGCTCCTGGCAGCCGGGGGCGGGCACCGCGGGCTCGGGCAGCGGCGCCGACCCGCCGGAGAGCACCTCCCCGGTGGCGACCCGCACGGCCGCTCCCCGCACCGCGGCGGTGGCCAGGTCGACGCCGAGGACCAGGTCGTCCACGCTCACCCGTCCCGCGGGGCGGTCAGCGGCAGCAGCACGTCGGCCAGCCCGGTGAGGTCGGCGACCGCGAGGTCGGGCTCGGCCAGCTGCTCGGGCGTCGGCTCGTCCGGGGCCTCGCCGCGCAGCACCCACACGGTGCCCAGGCCCAGCGCGGCCGCGGGCCGGACGTCGTTGTCCAGCCGGTTGCCCACGTGCACGGCCTGCGCAGGCAGGCAGCCGGCCCGCTCCAGGCACCAGCCGAACAGCTCGGGGCTGGGCTTCTCGAACCCGACGATCGCCGACACGCCCCAGACGTCGAGGAACGGCGCGACGCCGTCGCGGCTGAGCGCGTCGACCACGGTCGCCTCCTGGTTGGCCAGCACCCCGACGGCCACCCGCCCGTGCAGCGCCCGCAGCAGCGGCAGCACGTCGGGGTAGAGGGTGCCCGGCGGGTGCACCCAGTGCCGGCGGGTCCGCTCGTGCAGCGCGCCGCGCAGCCCGGCGTCCCCGAGCAGCTCGGTGGCGAGCGCGGTGCGCAGCGAGCCGCCCTGCCGGGCCCGCGCCGCGTCGTACACCCGCCGCACCTCCGCCCGGTCCACCGGGCCGCGGCCCTGCGCGGCGCGCAGCTCGTCGAGCGCCCGGACCACCGCGGCGAGGAAGTTGCCGTCGTCGTAGACCGGACCGCCGACGTCGAGGAACACCGCGCGCAGCTCCCGGGGCAGGGTCACGCCCGCGAGCCGCCGAGGCGGGCGCGGCGCTCGATCACGTCCTCCCGGGCGAAGAACTCCTCCACCTTGGCCGGTTCCAGCGGCACGACGCCGCCCACCGAGTACGCGGCCACCCGCACCAGCGCGCCCTTGACCGCCATCTCCGAGGCGCCCTCGACCCCGGCCGGGCCCGGCGCGTTGACGACGATGCCGTGGTTGCCGAGCAGCACCAGGGTGGGCAGCTCGCCGTGCTCGTCCACGTACCGCCGCAGCGCCGCGAGGTAGACGCGGCCGAGGTCGATCCCCGGCGTCGCGTACGGCACGTACAGCGGCCGGCCGACCACCACGGCCTCGTCGGAGTAGACGTGCCGGTCCCACGCGGTGGGCCCGTGCACGCTGGCCAGCAGCCCGACGACGGCGGTGGGGTGGGTGTGCCCGACGAACGCCGTCGGCGCGTACGCCTGCGCGGCCACGTGCACCAGGGTCTCGATCGAGGCCCGCCGGCGGCGGCCGCCGTGCTCCCCGGCGTCGAGCGCGGCGGTGAGGTCGGCCTGGGTCGCGGCCGGGGCGGCCATCAGCTCCAGGAGCGGGTCGACGTCGACCACGACGAAGTCCTCCGCGGTGGCGGTGCGCATGTTCGACCCGGAGGCCTTGACCACCACCCGCCCGTCCGGCAGCAGCTGGGAGGTGTTGCCCTCGGCGAGGACGACGAGGTCGCGGGACCGCTCGCCCAGGGACCGGGTGAGCGCCACGAGCTCCTCGCTCACCAGCCCCGGGTCCCAGACGGCGGTCACCCGGTTCTCCCGTACCGGCGGCTGGCGTAGCCGTTGAGCAGCGCCGCGAAGACCAGCACGATCCCCAGTGCGGCCAGCTGCCACTGCGAGCCGGCGTTGCCCGGGACGGCCAGCAGGATGCCGGCGTTGAGCCAGACGATCAGCAGCGTCGCGAGGACGACGCCGGCCACCCGGCCGATGCCGCCGGTGATGGCCACCCCGCCGAGGACGGCGATGGTGATGGCCGGCAGCGCCATGCCGTTGCCCGCGACGCCGGCGTCCGGCCGCGCCGAGGCGAACTGCGCCACGGTCACGACCGCGACCAGCCCGGAGATCACCCCGGCGGTGAGGTAGGCGGTGAAGCGGGTGCGCCGCACGTCGATGCCGGTCCACTCCGCGGCCACGTCGTTGGTGCCGATGGCGTAGAGCCGCCGTCCGTACGTGGTGCGGTTGAGCAGCAGCCAGACCACCACCGCGGTGGGCAGCAGGAAGGTGAGGATGCCCAGCGGCACCTGCAGCGGCTCCTCGCCGCCGCCGACGGGCACGGAACGGGCGGCGGAGAAGAACTCCTGGATCGGCTGGGTGCTGATCGGCTGCTGGTCGTTGATGACGATGGCGATCGAGGAGAACGCGTAGTAGGTCGCCAGCGTGGTGATCAGCGCCGGGTAGCCGATGTAGGCGACCAGGAACCCGTTGAGCGCCCCGCACAGCCCGCCGAACGCGGCGGCCAGCACGATCGAGGCCCACAGCGGCCAGCCCCACTCCCCGTAGGCGAAGCCGAACACCATGCTGGTCAGCGACACGATGGCGCCGACCGACAGGTCGATGCCGCCGCGGCCGGAGGTGATCACCAGCAGCTCGGCCAGCCCCAGCATGACCAGCGGGACGGCGCTGATCAGCGTCGCCGACAGGTAGGACGCGTCGTACGGCGCGGTCAGGTAGTTGCGCGCCGACAGCGTCAGGAACGTGACGACGACGGCGACGAGCAGCACCAGCAGCAGCACGATGCGCTGGGTGAGCAGCGCCCGGAGCAGGAGCTCGGGCAGCTGCCGGACGCGGGACTGCCGCGCGCCGTTCTCGTCGTCCGGGCGCGGGGCCGGGGCCGGGGCCTCGGGGGAGACCGTGGTGCTCACGTCGTCCTCCTCGCCCGCTGCCGGAGCAGGTCGGCCCCGACGGCGATCAGGATGAAGATGCCGATGAACAGGGCCGACAGCTGCGAGCGCCAGCCCAGCTGGGTCACCCCGGAGGTGACCGTCTGCACGAGCAGCGCCCCGAGCACGGTGCCGAGCACCGAGCCGCGGCCGCCCATGATCGAGGTGCCGCCGATGACCACCGCGGCGATCGCGGCCAGCTCCATGCCCGCGCCCACGTTCGGCGCCAGCGTGGAGGTGCCGCGGGCGATGACGAAGCAGGCGGCCAGCCCGGTGAGCAGCCCGGTGAGGACGTAGGCCGACATCACCCGCCGCTGCACCTTCACCCCGGCCAGCCGGGCGGCGTCGGCGTCCCCGCCGATGGCGTACAGGTGCCGCCCGCCGGGGGTGTGCCGCAGGTAGTACCAGGCCGCCGCCGCGATGAGCAGCATGACCAGGAAGCTGTGCGGGACGCCGAGGGTGCGACCGGCCTCGCCCCGGCCGAAGAACGCCAGCGTGCCGGGGATGTTGTCGACCGTGGTGCCGCCGAACAGCTGCAGGCCGAGGAACTTGAACAGGTTCGCGGTGCCGAAGGTGATGATGATCGCGTGCACCCGCCCGTAGGCGATGAGCACGCCGTTGACCAGCCCGAGCACGCCGCCGAGCACGACCGACAGTGCGACGGCGACCGGGAGGGAGGCCCCCGAGTCGACCATCGCCTTGGCCACGACGACCGCGCAGACCATGACGATGCCGGCCACCGAGACGTCGATGCCGCCGGTGATGATGATGACCGTCATCCCGATGCCGATCAGCGCGACCGGCGCCATCGCCACCAGCAGCGGCACGATCGAGCCCTCGGTCAGGAAGGCCGGTGTGGCCAGCGCCAGCGCGACCCACAGGGCGACGATGACGACGATCAGCACGATCTCCTGACCGGTGATCGGGAACGGCAGGACCCGGCCGCGCTCCTTCGCGGTGTGGGCCTGCTGGCCGGCCGGGGCGCCGCCGGGGGGCGTGAGGGTGGACGAGCTCATGCCGCCTCCTCCTGGTCGACCGCACCGGCGGCGGCGGCCAGCACGTCGGCCTGGCTCGCCCCGGGGCCGAACTCGACCGTCGTGGTCCCGGCCCGGACGACCTGCAGCCGGTCGGAGATGCGGATGGCCTCGGGCAGGTCCGAGGTGACGATCAGGACGGCGGTGCCCTCGTCGGCCAGCGAGCGGACGATCCGGTGGATCTCCTCCTTGGCGCCGACGTCGACGCCCTGGGTGGGCTCGGCGAGCACCAGCACCTTCGGCCGCTCCACCAGCTGTCGGGCCAGGACGACCTTCTGGGCGTTGCCGCCGGACATCGCCGAGACGGGCTGGCGCTCGTGCGGCGTCTTGACCGACAGCCGCGCGATGAACTCCCGGGCGACCTGCCGCTCGCGGCGCCGGTCCATCCAGGTGCCGAGCTTGGACAGCATCGGCAGGTGCCCGGCGGAGATGTTGAAGGCGATCGACTGGAAGCTGAACAGGCCCTGCAGCTTCCGGTTGGCCGGTAGCAGGACGATCCCGAGCTTCTTGGCCGCGCGGGGGGAGTGCGGGGCGATCGGCGTGCCGTCGAGCAGGATCCGGCCGGAGGTCGCCCGCCGCATGCCGTAGACGGTCTCGGCGATCTCCGCGGCTCCCGACCCGATCAGCCCGTAGAGGGTGACGATCTCGCCGGGGCGGACGGCGACGTCGACGTCGGCGTACTCGCCCTCGCAGGACAGCCCCTCGAGGACCAGCCGCGGCGGGGCGTCGGGGACGGCGTGCTCGGGCGGGGTGTCCTCGAGGATCCCGCCGACCATGAGCTCGACGACCCGCCGCACCGAGAGCTCCTCGATGGGCCAGGTGCCCAGGGTCTGCCCGTCGCGCATGACGGTGACCTCGTCGGCGATGACGAAGAGCTCGTCGAGCCGGTGGGAGATGTAGATGATCGCGACGCCGGTGGAGGCCAGCCGGCGGACGACGCCGAAGAGCACCTCGATCTCGGCATCGGTGAGGATCGCCGAGGGCTCGTCGAGGACCAGCACCTTCGCGTTGCCGACCAGCGCCTTGGCGATGGACACCTGCTGCTGCTCGGCGATGGACAGCTCGCTGACCGGGACGGTGGCGTAGCGCGCGGGCAGGCCGATGAGCTCCAGCAGCTCCACCACGCGGGCGTTCTGCGCCGCCCAGTCCACCCGGCCTCGGCGGGTGATCTCCCGGCCGGTGAAGACGTTCTCGGCGACGGTGAGGTCGGGGAACAGCTGCGGTTCCTGGTACACGGTCGCGATGCCGAGGGCGATGGCGTCCGCGGTGCTGGAGATGGTCACCGGCCGGCCCTCGAAGGTGATCCGGCCGCTGTCGGCGGTCGCCGCCCCCGAGAGGATCTTGATCAGGGTGGACTTGCCGGCGCCGTTCTCGCCGACCAGGGCGTGCACGCTGCCCGCCCGCACGGTCATGTCCGCGGTGCGGATCGCCCGCACGGCCCCGTACCGCTTGGACACCCCCGTCACGGACAGCCGCTCGGCTCCCGCGTCGGTCGGCGGGGCGGTCGCCGGCTGCGCCGGTCCGCTGGTTCGGGTCTCGCTCATCGTCTCCTCGCTGCGGCCGGTGCCGGGGAGGGCCGGCGCGCCGCCGGCCCTCCCCGGGGAGCGGTCAGTAGTCGTACTGTCCGGCGTTGTCCTTGGTGATGCGCAGCGGCGGACCGAGCAGCAGCACCTTGGTGCTCTCGTCGAACGCCACCTCGGGCATGTCCGCGCTGACGTCGTTCGTCGCCTGCAGCTGCTCGCCGTTGGCCAGCTGGACGCCGGCCCACGCGGTTAGGTAGCCGAGGTTCTCGACGTCCCAGAGGATGCTGGCGCTCGACGAGCCGTCCTCGAGGTAGGGCAGCATCGACTGCGGCGTCCCCAGGCCGACGGTGTAGACCTGGCCGATCTTCCCGGCGTCCCGGACGGCCTGGGCCACGCCCGGCGCCGACGAGGTGCACTCGCCGACCAGCCCGGTCAGGTCCGGGTGGGCGTTCATGAGGTCGGTCGCCATCTGGGTGGCCGCCGCCTGGTCCTCACCGGCGTAGACGATGTCGACGATCTCGGCCTCCGGGTACTTCTCCGCGGTGTAGGCCTCCTGGACCTCGATCCAGGAGTTGAGGTTCTCGGCCGTCTGCCCGCAGGAGACGATCGCGTACTTCCCGGAGCCGCCCATGGCCTCCAGCAGCGCGTCGGTGAGCGCCTGCCCGATGCCCTCGGTCGAGGCCTGGCTGACGAACACCTCGCGCACCGAGTTCGGCGCGTCGGTGTCGGAGGTGGCCACGGAGATGCCGGCGTCGGCGGCCTGCTGCAGCAGCGGGGCCATCGAGTCGGGGTCGTTCGGGGCGACGATCAGCGCGTCCACGCCCTGCTGGATGTAGGAGCGCACGATGTCGGCCTGCGCGGCCGGGTCGGCCTCGACCGGGCCCTGGTACAGCCAGGTGCAGCCGAGCTCCTCGCAGGCGGCCTGCCCGCCGGTGTTCATCGCCTCGAAGTAGGGGATGCCCTGCAGCTTCGGGACGAAGGCCACGGTCACACCGCCGCCGCCGCCCTCCTCGCCGCCGCCTCCGCCTCCGCCGCCGCCGCCGCCCGAGGCCGAGCCACCGCTGCCCTCCCCGCAGGCGGCGAGGGTCAGAGTGGCGGCCAGCCCGAGCGCGACGGCCCACCTCGTCGTTCGTGTTCTGCTCATCGGTCACCTCTCGGAGTGGGGGGTCGCCCCCCGCGGTGCCACCGGGCTCGGCGAGCCGGTGGGGCCCAGGAACGTCGCTGGTCAGGTCGGGATGAGCCCTCGCTCGCGGTCGTCGTCCTGAGTTCGCTCCCGCAGCAGGGCTGCGGCCTGTTCCCAGCGCGGATCCGGGCGCGGGGACCAAGTTCGGGTGTCGGCGGACCGGGCGACGACCGCGCGGACGTCGTCGACGCCGCCCAGCTCGCCGAGGGCCACCAGTTGCGCGGCGGCGTTGCCCAGGGACGTCGCCTCGACGGGGCCGGTGTGCACGGGCAGGCCGGTCGCGTCCGCGGTGGCCTGGGCGAGCAGCCCGTTGCGGGCGCCGCCGCCGGTGACGCAGACGGCGGGGGGCGCGGTGCCGGTGACCGCGGCGATGTCCTCGGCGGTCACCCGGTAGGACACGGCGAGGGAGTCGACGACGCAGCGGGCCACCGCGGCGGGGGTCTCCGGCACCGGCTGCCCCGTGCGGCGGCAGTACGCCTGCACGCGGGCGGGCATGTCGCCGCGGCCGAGGAAGTCCCGCGCGTTGGGGTTGACCACACTGCGCAGCGCCGGCTCGCGGGCGGCCAGCCCGGTCAGCTCGGCGTAGGAGAACGCCCGCCCCTGGGCGGCCCAGGCGCGCCGGCACTCCTGCAGCAGCCACAGGCCCATCACGTTGCGCAGCAGCCGGGTCGTGCCGGCGTAGCCGCCCTCGTTGGTGAGGTTGGCGGCCAGCGAGCCGTCGGTCACGACCGGCCGGGGCACCTCGACGCCGACCAGCGACCACGTGCCCGAGGAGACGAACAGCGAGCCGGGCTCGGGGAACGGCGTGGCGACCACGGCGCTGGCGGTGTCGTGCCCGGCCGGGGCGACCACACGCGCGCCGGCGAGCGGGCCGTCCCCGAGCGGCCCGACGACCGGGCCGAGGTCGGTGCCTGGGGGGACCACCTCGGGGAACAGCCGGGGCGGGATGCCGAGCTCCTCTGCCAGCTCGGTCACCCAGCGGCCGGGGCCGACGTCGTACAGGCCGCTCGTCGACGCGGCGGTGGCCTCGGTGACGCGGGCGCCGGAGAGCAGGGAGTGGAAGACGTCGGGCAGCATCAGCAGCGACGCCGCGCGGTCCAGCCGGGTCGTCGTCCGCGCGTCGGACACCAGCGCGAACACGGTGTTGATCTCGTTGACCTGGACGCCGGTGGCCCGGTACAGCCGCTCCCGCCCGACGGTCGCGAGGACCTCGTCCATCGCCGCGGGCTGCCGGGGGTCCCGGTAGCACGTCGGCGCGTCCACCAGCCTCCCGTCGGCGCGCAGCAGCCCGTAGTCGACGCCCCAGGCGTCCACGCCGACCGAGGCGACCGGCGTCCCCTCGGCGCCGAGCGCGGCCAGCCCGTCGGTGACCGCCCGGGTGAGCAGGTCGATGTCCCAGCGCAGGATGCCGTCGACCGGCGCGGGCGCGTGCGGGAAGCGGGCGACCTCCCGCACGGTCAGCCGCGCGCCGTCGAAGTCGGCCCGCTCCACCCGGCCGCTCTCCGCGCCCAGGTCGACCGCGGCGACGGTCCGGGGGGCGCTCACCGCAGCTCCTCCGGGACGGCGACCCGGTGCACGCGGGTGCCGGCCCGCTCGATCGCGGCCACGACCGCGGGGTCGGCCGCGGTGTCGGTGTAGAGGGCGGTGACCTGCTCGAGCGGGGTGGCCGTGTGCAGCGAGAAGCTGCCGAACTTGCTGGAGTCGACCAGTCCGTAGAGCGAGCTGCAGTGGGCGGCGAAGTACTGCTTGGCCTGCGCCTCCTCCAGCGCCATGTCCAGGACGCCGCGCTCGGCGGAGACGGCGTGGGCCCCGATGAAGCCCTTGTCGATGCGCCCGCGCCCGGCCAGGACGTCGCTGATCAGGCCGACGACCGACCGCGCCGACCGGCGCACGATGCCGCCGGTCACCAGCACCGTGGCCTCCGAGCGCTCGGAGAACAGCGTCGCGGTCGGCATGCTGTTGGTGATCACCACCAGGGACCGGCGGTGCAGCAGTTCACGGGCGAGGAAGTGGCAGCTGGTCGAGGAGTCCAGGGCGATGACGTCGCCGTCCTGCACCAGCGGCGCGGCCGCCCGGGCGATCGCGGCCTTCTCCGCCCGCCGGACGCGCAGGCGGGTCTCGAAGGACCCCTCGTCGACCAGCGGCGCGGCGACCGCGCCGCCACGGACCCGGCGCAGGGCGGCCCGCTGCTCGAGGGCGTCGAGGTCCTTGCGGATGGTGACGGGGGAGACCTCGAGGCGCGCGGCGAGCTCGTTGACCTCCACCCGGCCGGTGGCGCCGAGAGCCGACAGGATCGCCTGGGAGCGCGCGTGCTCGTCCAGCGAAGGCACCGCACCTCCTCGCGCGTCGGCGTGTGACCGGGGCCATTCGGCGCGCGAAACGTAGTGCGGCGCGAAATCCAGCGTCAAGACTCCGCAGGGAAACGAAAGCAGCTGGCTTTCGCCGCGTCAGCCGTGCGCTTGCGGAGCCGTGGTCCGACCGGGCGGGAGCCTCAGCCGGGGACGGTGGATCCGGTGCGCTCCTGCCACTGGCGGACCCAGGCCCGGCCGTAGTCGTTGCCGTGCGGGGTGCGCAGCACGGTGTGGATGTGGAAGGTCTTCGGGGTGTCGTAGTCGAGGAAGACCCCGCAGTGGTGGTCGAGCTCGGCGATCACCACCGGCGACTGGACCCGGTAGTAGAAGACGTCGCCGGGCTGCGAGCCGCCGATCCAGGAGAACCAGGTCTCGTCGAGGTGCTCGGCGACCTCGCGCAGCCGTGCCGCGCGCGGGCCGGCGGGCAGCAGCCGGACGAAGGTGGCGACGACGTCGAGCACGCGCTGCCGGGCCGCCTCGGGCAGGTCGGCGACGCGGACGCCCTCGACCGGGATCACCCGGTTGTCCTGGAAGGCGCCGGCCAGGTGCCGCTCGTCGCCGGGGTGCACCCGGCCGGGCGGCATCGCCGGGTCGACCATCTGCTCGTACACGACCGCGGCACGTCGCTGGTCGGGGTCCAGCGCGGCCATGACGGCCAGCCCGGCGTCGATCCGGTCGGCGAACAGGTCGGCCAGGCCGGCGTGCGGGCCCTCGTCGATCTCGTCGGGCTCGGCGCCGAGGAAGACCGGCGAGACGACCATCCGGCCCTCGACCACCAGGCAGTTGACCGCGCAGTGGTGGCCGTAGAGCTGCCAGCCCCACGGCGCCCGCGCATCGGGCGTGCCGTAGAGGGCGATGTTGTAGCTCCACTCGCCGAGCACGGTGGGCAGGTCGACGACCTCGCCGAGGAAGCCGTTGACCAGCATCATCGCGTGGACGGCGGCGAACCCCTCGGGGGAGAGGGAGGCGCGGACGAGGGCCAGGGCCTTCTCCCGCACCTGCGGCGGCTGGAACTCCAGCCGCAGGCCGGTGTCGAACTGCATGAACTCCGGGTTGGCCCAGGTCTGCCACTCGACGGCGTCCACGGCGAAGGCGATCCGCTCCCGGTCCTCCTCGGAGAGGGCGGCCAGCAGGTCCTCGGCGGCGGCGACCATCGCCTCGACCGGCGCCTCCTCGCCCGGCCGGGCCGGCTCCAGCGGGTACAGCCCCTCGCGGAGGACGCCGTCCTCGGTGACGCCGCGGAACTCGGCGCGGTACAGCGGCGTCCAGCCCTCGACCAGGCCGCCGGTGAACGTGCCCGGGGTGCGGGCGTGCTCGCGGTAGCCGTAGGGGTCCAGGCCGCGGACCTCGGCCAGCCGCGGGTGGTCGTGCGGGAACAGGTACTGCCGGAACTCGCCGGACACGGTGTCAGGCCCTCCTGGACTCGTTGCCGACCACGGGATTGCGCAGCAGGCCGAGCCGCTCGACCTCGACCTCGACGACGTCGCCGGGCTGCAGCAGCCACTGCGGGTCGCGGGCGTAGCCGACACCGGAGGGGGTGCCGGTGGCCAGCAGGTCACCGGGCCGCAGGGTGAAGGTGCGCGAGACGTGCGCGAGGGTGTCGCCGACGGTGTAGACCATCTCGTCGGTGCGGCCGTCCTGGACCGTCTCGCCGTTGACCCGGGTCTGCACCCGCAGGCCCTCGCGCAGGTCGCCGACCTCGGCCGCGGGCACCATCGGGCCCAGCGGTCCGGACCTGTCGCCGTTCTTGCCGAGGATCCACTGGCTGGTCAGCTTCTGCGCCCGCCGCGAGGTGAGGTCGTTGAAGGCCGAGTAGCCGACGACGGCGGCCAGCGCCTCCTCCGGGGTGGCGTCGACCAGGGTCGAGCCGACGTACGCGACGACCTCGCCCTCCCAGTCCAGGCCGTCCTCGTCGGACGGGACGGGGACCTCGGCGCCGTCCACGGTGAGCGAGGCCGTCCAGCGGGCGAACAGCGTCGGGTACGGCGGGAGCTCCTGCCCGGAGAACGAGCCCTCGGCGACGTGCTTGAGGTAGTTCAGCCCGATGCAGACCACCCGGGCGCCGGGCAGCACCGGCGGCACCCGCTCGACGTCGGCCACGGCCAGCGTCGCCCCGGCCGGCGTCCGGCCCAGGTGCCCGGCCGCGTCGGCCCAGAACTCCTCCAGCGGCGCGACCACGGTGACCTGCGTGCCGTCGTCGGACAGCGCGGCGACCTCCACACCGGCGGCGTCCGGCCGCCGGATGCCCACGGTCCTCATGCGCGTTCCTCTCTGCTCGGTCCGGTCAGGGGTGCCGCGGAGTGCCGGCGACGGTCCAGCCACGGCCCCGGACGAGCGCCGTCGCGCCGGCGGCCGGGTCCTCCCCGCGCCAGGCCACGTGCTGGTCGGGCCGGATCACCAGCAACGACGCCTCCCACGTCTCGCGCAGCGACGCGGTGCCGGGCTCCACGTCGCCGTCCCCGAGGCGGACCACCGACAGCGGGATCCCCCGGACGGCCGCAGCCTCGCACACCGGTGTGGCGTCGCCGTCGCCGAGCACCAGCAGGGTGAAGCCGGAGCCGAGGAGGTCGTAGACCGACCGTCCGTCGGAGAGCCACCGGTGCGGCAGCAGGCAGCCCGGACGAGCGGAGGGCGTGTAGTGGATGGGGTCGTCGACCGGCCGCGGGCTGCCGTCGTCGGTGACGACCGGCGAGTCCGCGTACTGGTACCCGAGGACCAGGCCCAGCGAGTGGAACTCGCTCTCCTTGACGTCCAGCGCCTCGGCCACCTCCTTGCGGAGCAGGTCGGCGTCCGGCCCCTCCTCGCCCAGCCGGGCGTCGGCGAAGTGGTGGGCGAGGGCGCGGTCGTTGGCGCCGGCGTCGGCGATGGTGCGCGCGGCGACCGGGCGGCGCTCGGCCTCGTAGCTTTGCAGCAGGCCGGGGCCGCCCCAGCCCTGCAGGACGGCAGCGGCCTTCCACCCGGCGTTGACGGCGTCCCCGACGCAGGTGTTGAAGCCGTGGCCGCCCCACGGCGGGTTGAGGTGCGCGGCGTCGCCGACGAGCAGGACCCGACCGGTCCCGTAGGAGTCGGCCAGCAGCATCCGCGCCACCCACGGGTCGGTGGCGACGACCTCCACGTCGATCGGCTCCCCGACCAGGGCGTGCACCAGCGCCACCGGGTCCACGTCGTCCGCCGTGCGCACGTCGACGCCCTGGACGATGGCCCACCAGGTGTCCCCGAGGTCGAGCCGGCCGACGATGCCGGCCGCGCCGGGAGCCATCACCCAGGCGTGCACGGCGTCGTCGAAGGGCACCCGCTCGGCCAGGCCCGGCGCGCGGAACAGGATGCTGAGGTTGGGCTTCTCCCCGGAGGACCCCTCGTAGACGGCGCCGAGCGCGCTGCGCACCACGCTCGCGCCACCGTCGGCACCGAGCACCAGGTCGGCGCGGACCGTGCGGGTGCGGCCGTCCTCGGACGCGACGGTGACGTCGACGCCGTCGTCGTCCTGGTGGACGCCGGTGACGCGGGCGCCGGTCTCCAGCCGGGCGTGCGCCGAGCCGGCCACCGCCTCGCGCAGGACCTCCTCGATCACCGGCTGGGGTACCTGCTGACCCACCTCGGGCGACCACGCCTGCGGTTCGCGGTGGAGCTGGAAGGCGTGCCGGAAGCGGCGGACCTCGTGGCCGAGCAGGGAGGAGCAGAAGACGACGTCCTGGGCCCAGTCGACCGGAAGGGGGGCCGCGGTCCTCAGCCGGTCGGCCAGGCCCCACCGCACGCAGGTGGGTCATGGTGCGGGCGTTGGTGGTCTTCGCCCGGGGGCGCAGCGGGTCGACCGTGACGCGGGGCTCGACCACCAGGCTGCCGAGGCCGTGCCGGTCGAGCTCCAGTGCCGCGGCCAGTCCGGCCGGGCCTCCGCCGACCACGACGACGGGGACGCGCGCGACGGTCCCGGGGACCCGGGCGGTCATGCGGCACCTTCCAGCTGCGCGGTGGTCCGAGCGGTGGCCGGGGCGCTGCCGGCGGGGACCGTGCGGTCGCGGCGGGGCAGCGGGGCCATGACGAGGGCGCCCAGGAGGGCCGGGCCGGCGAAGGCCAGGCAGCTGGCCACCACGGCGCTCCCGGCGCCCAGGAAGGCCGCGCCGTAGGTCGGGCCGGCGATGGCCCCGATCCGACCGATGCCGAGCGCCCAGCCCAGCCCGGTGGCCCGGGCGGCGGCGGGGTAGTAGCCGGCCACGTGGTCGTTGAGCATGTTCTGGGTGCCCAGACCACCGAAGCCCGCGAGCGCCACGAGCGCCAGCGCGACACCGGTGGGAGGCGTGGTCGCGATGACCAGGAGGGCGGCCGCCGCGGCGCCGAAGCCGGTGAGCACCATGGCCTTGGCCCCGACCCGCTCCGCCAGCGCGGCGGCGATCAGGGTCCCCACCACGGCCCCGGCGCTGTAGAGCAGCAGGAAGCCGATCGCCGAGCTCACGCCGTAGCCGGCGGTGCGCATGATCTGCGGCAGCCAGGTGCTGACGCCGAAGACGGTGAGCAGGCTGCACACGTTGACCAGCCAGATCCCCACCGTCACCGGACCCCGGCCGTCGGCGAAGAGGACGCCGACGGGGGAGTGGCGCCCCACCGCGACCGGAGCCGGCGCCGGCAGCCCGAAGCGCGCGGCGATGCGGTCGGCCTCCGCGGTCCGGCCCCGGGCACGCAGGAAGGCCGGGGACTCGGGCAGCAGCCACAGCGCGACGGGCACGAGCAGGAGCGGCAGCACGCCCAGCCCGTACACCCAGCGGAACCCGCCGTCGGCGACGGTCCCCACGGCGACCGCCGAGGCCAGCAGCCCGCCCAGCGGCGGCCCGGTCAGGACCGCGCCGATGATCCGCGAGCGCCGACCGGGGGAGGCGAACTCGCTGGTCAGCGCCACCGCGGTCGGCAGCAGGCCGCCGATGCCCAGGCCCGCAGCGAACCGGCACACCGCGAAGGCGCCGAACGACGGGGCCAGCGCGCAGGCGAGCATGGCCAGGGAGAACACGGCGATCGAGGCCACGAACAGCCGGCGCCGGCCGAGCAGGTCGGTCAGCGTGCCGGCCACGAGGGAGCCGCCCAGCACGCCGACGAGGGCGAGGCTGGCGACTGCGCCGGCCTCCCCGGGGGTCACCGCCCAGCCCGGCTCGGCCAGCAGGCCGGGGACCGTCGCGCCGTAGGAGAACAGGTCGTACCCGTCGGCGACGAGGGCGAGCCAGCAGAGCAGGGGGACGAGGAGTGCCGACCGGGCGGTCGTGCGCGGGGCGGGTGTGTCCACGCGGGTCTCCGGGGAGTCGGGGGAGGGGACCGGGCTCGAGCGGAGGCTCCGCGTCCCCGGCGACCGATGGGCCGGTCGCCGCACCCAGGGTGGGTGACCGGCGTCACCCCGCCCGAGGGCGTTGCCATTGAACGGCAGACCGAGTGCCACGATCAGGCGGTGGACGACGACTCGACCGCTGCTCGCACCGTCCGCGGCAAGCGACCGCCGCAGGGCGACCCCGTGGTGGACCGCGCGTTGGCGCTGCTGGCCGCGTTCGACGACGGTCACCGTCGGTTGACGCTGTCCGATCTCGCGCGGCGGGCAGGGACGCCGCTGAGCACCACGCGGCGGCTGGCCGAGCGGCTGGCCGCCTGGGGCGCGCTGGAGCGGGCCTCGGACGGCGGGTACGTCGTGGGTCTGCGGTTGTGGGAGGTGGGCTCGCTGGCGCCGCGGGCGCTGGGCCTCCGCGAGGTGGCGATGCCGTACATGGACGACCTCTACGAAGCCACCCGGCAGCACGTCCTGCTGGCCGTCCTCGACGGGGACGCCGCACTGCTGGTGGAGCGGCGGTCCTCTCGCGACGCCGTCCCGGTGCAGTACCGCGTCGGCGACCGGCTCCCCCTGCACATGACCGGCGTCGGCCGGCTGCTGCTCGCCTACGCGCCGCTCGACCTGAAGGAGCGGGTCCTGCGGGGCGAGGTCGGCGGCCGCTCCGACGACCCGCCGCCCCAGCCGGCCGCCCTGCGCCGGTCGCTCGCCGACATCCGCCGGACCGGCGTCGGGGTCATCAACCGGCGCCGGCCCGCTCCGGTGGTCTCGGTGGCCGCGCCGGTCCGGAACTCCTCCGGCGCGGTGGCGGCGGCGCTGTCGATCGTCGTCCCGGCCGGCGGGGCCAGCCCCAAGAGCATCGAGCCGGCCGTGCGGGCTGCCGCCCGCGCGGTGTCCCGCGGGCTCGGGGCGCCGTCCGCCGGCGCTCCGCGGCCGGATCGGTCAGGCTCCCCGGGCTCCTGACCGGGCCGCGACGAACGCCAGCGTCCGGCGGAGCGCGTCGCGGGCGGCATCGGGGGCGCCGAGCCACATGTGGTCGGCGCCCGGGTAGGTGTGCAGGGTGACGTCCGCGCCGGCGGCGTCCAGCGCCGCGGCCAGCCGCTCGCTCTGCACGCACGGGACGAAGCGGTCGGCCGTCCCGTGCAGCAGCAGGAACGGCGGCGCGGCGGGGGAGACGTGCGTGACCGGGCTGGCCTGGGCGGCGAGGTCGGGCACCGCGGCCGGGGGCGCGCCGAGCAACTGCGCCTCGCGGGTGCTCGCGTCGGCCGGGTCGGCGCCCGCGTCGCCGGCGAACCCGGCCAGGTCGGTGGGCGGGTACCAGGCCGCGACGGCCGTGACCGCGGACGACGGTCCGGTCACCCCGACGTCCCCCTCCAGCGCCGCGTCGTCGGCGGTGAGGCCGAGCAGCGCGGCGAGGTGGCCGCCCGCGGACTCGCCCCACGCGGCGACCCGGCCGGCGTCGATGCCGAGTTCGCCGGCGCGGGCCCGCAGCCAGCGGACGGCGGCCTTCGCGTCGGACAGCTGCGCCGGCCACACCGCCTCGCCGCTGAGCCGGTAGTCGACGCTCGCGACCGCGATGCCGGCCCGCGCGACCTCCTCGAACAGCGCCGGGCCGGGGAAGGCGGGACCGGCCGAGCGGCGGCTGCCCAGCCGCCAGCCGCCGCCGTGCAGGAAGACGACGGCCGGCGCCGGACCGTCCCCGGCCGGCAGGTACAGGTCGAGCTCGAGCGGCCGGATCCCCGGGATCGCCGCGTACGGGACGCCGAGCAGCGCGCGGGTGCCGGCGGGGCCGGGCACCGGGAGCGGGAGGGGCGCCTCGTGCGCCGGCGGCGGGAGGGGCAGGGCGGGGGTGGGCACGGGACTCCTCACGGAGCCGGGGGGGGGGGCGGGGGGGCGCGGCCCGGGGGGGGGGGGGGGGGGGGGGGGGCGGGGGGGGGGGGGGGGGGGGGGCGGGGGGGGGGGGCGGGCGGTTGGGGGGTGGGGGGTGGGGCGGGGGCGGGCGCGCCCACCCCCCCCCGCCGGGGCCCGCCCCCCGCCCCCCCCCCCCCCGGCGGGGGCGGGTCGGATCGAGCTCAGGGGTCCCGGCGGGCGTCGTCCCAGCGGTGGTCCGGCAGGAACTGCATGTTGTGCTGCTGGGCCGCGGCCTGCATGCGCGGGAGGTCCGGGACGAACGGCGGCTGCTGCGCCGTGGCGCAGTCGGTCGCGGTGCCCATGTGCTGGAAGAACCGCTCGAACCCGCCGGAGAGCACGCCCATCATCCGGGCGGCCTCCTCGATCTGGTAGGCGTGCGCGAAGCCCGCCGGCACGTAGCCGAAGTCGCCGGCGGTGAGCAGCTTGGTGGTCTTGGTGCCCTCGGCGTCCTCGAAGAACAGCCGGACCCTGCCCTCGAGCACGTAGAACGTCTCGTGGGTCTCGTTGTGCGAGTGCGTCGGGATGACGTCCCCGGCGGGCGACTCGCTGACGATGACGCCGAACTGGCCGTCGGTCTCCTCCCCGGAGAGCAGCACGGTGAACAGGTCGGTGAACAGCATCGAGTGCTCGCCCTCGCCGCGGCGCAGCACGTAGGGCTGCGGCTTGCCGGGGAGCAGGCCCTTCCACTGCGGACCCTTCGCGGGGTCGATCAGGTACTCGAAGCTCATGCGTGCTCCCGGGTCGAGTCGGCGGTGACGGTCCGACAGCATGCGCAACACGGGTCGCCCGTGCCCAGCCCCGCGCCATTGAGCGGCACGCTTCCCCGCGGGGCGAGCCGGACGGCAGCACAGGAGGATGGCGCCGTGACCCCGGAGCCGTCCCTGGACGCGTCGCCCCTCGAGCAGAAGGCCGCGCTGCTCTCCGGCCGCGACTTCTGGACGACGAAGCCGGTCGAGGGGGTCCCCTCGGTGGTGCTGACCGACGGGCCGCACGGCGTCCGCCGCCAGCAGGGCGACTTCGACACGATCGGCATCCACGCCGACGTGCCGGCCACCTGCTTCCCGCCGGCGGTCGGCGTCGCGGCCAGCTGGGACCCGTCGGTGGCCGAGCGCGTCGGGCGGGCGATCGGCCGGGAGGCGCGGGCGCTCGGCGTGCACGTCGTCCTCGGGCCGGGGGTGAACATCAAGCGGTCGCCGCTGTGCGGGCGCAACTTCGAGTACTACTCCGAGGACCCGCTGCTGGCCGGCGTGCTCGGCGCCGCGCACGTCCGCGGCCTGGAGGCCGAGGGCGTCGGCGCGTCGGTCAAGCACTTCGCGGCGAACAACCAGGAGACCGACCGCATGCAGGTCAGTGTGGACGTCGACGAGCGCACCCTCCGCGAGATCTACCTGCCGGCCTTCGAGCGGGTCGTCACCGAGGCCCGGCCGGCCACGGTGATGTGCGCCTACAACAAGGTCAACGGCGTCTACGCGTCACAGCACCGGGAGCTGCTCACCGGGGTGCTCCGCGACGAGTGGGGCTTCGAGGGCGTCGTCGTCTCCGACTGGGGCGCGGTCGACGACCGGGTGGCCGCCCTCGCGGCGGGCCTGGACCTGCAGATGCCGGGCGACCGCGGCGCGGGCGACCGGCGGGTGGTCGAGGCCGTGCGCGCCGGCGAGCTCGACGAGTCCTCCGTCGACGCGAGTGCCGCGCGGGTGGCGGCCCTGGCCCGGTACGTCGGCGAGCCGGCCGGCGGGTTCGACGTCGACGCGCACGCGGCGCTGGCCCGCGAGCTGGCCGCCGAGTGCGCCGTCCTGCTGCGCAACGAGCGCGCGACCCTGCCGCTGTCGGCCGGGGCGCGGATCGCCGTCGTCGGGGAGTTCGCCCGCACGCCGCGCTTCCAGGGCGGCGGCAGCTCGAACGTCGACCCCACCCGGGTGGAGTCCGCGCTCGACGCCGTCCGCGCACTGGCCGGCCCGGTCGCCTTCGCCGCCGGGTTCGGGCCGGACCGCTCCGGGGACGCCGCGCTGCGCGACGAGGCCGTCGCGGTGGCCTGCGCCGCCGACGTCGCCGTCGTCTTCGCCGGGCTGGGCGAGGCCGAGGAGTCCGAGGGCTTCGACCGGGAGCACCTCGACCTGCCCGCGGACCAGGTGGAGCTCATCCGCGCGGTCGCGGCCGCGGCGCCGCGCACGGTCGTCGTCCTCTCCCACGGCGGGGTCGTCTCGCTGGAGGGCTGGCACGACGACGTCGACGCCATCCTGGACGGCGCCCTGCTCGGACAGGCCGGCGGCGGCGCGCTGGCCGACCTGCTGTTCGGCGTGGTCACCCCGTCCGGGCACCTCGCCGAGACGATCCCGCTGCGGCTCGAGGACGTCCCGAGCTTCCTGAGCTTCCCCGGCGAGCAGGGGCACGTCCGCTACGCCGAGGGCGTCATGGTCGGCTACCGCGGGTTCGCCACGCTCGGCCGGCCGGTGCGCTACCCGTTCGGGCACGGGCTGAGCTACACCACCTTCGAGACGACCGACCTGCAGGTGGCCGCGACCGGCGACGACACCGCCACGGTGTCGGTGACCGTGGGCAACACCGGCGGCCGCGCCGGCAAGCACGTGGTGCAGGTCTACGTGGCGACGACGGCCGGGCCGGTGCGCCGTCCGGCCCGGGAGCTGCGCGCCTTCGTCAAGGTCGCGCTGGAGCCGGGGGAGAGCCGGACGGTCGAGCTGGAGCTGGGCCGCCGGGCGTTCGCCTACTGGGACGTGCGCGAGGGCGGCTGGGTCGTGGCGCCGGGCGAGTACACGGTGCAGGTCGGGACGAGCGCCCTCGACGTCGTGGCCGAGGCGGGGGTGACCCTGGCCGGCGACGACCTCGTCCCGGTGCTCACCCTGGATTCCGCGCTCGGCGAGTGGGTGGCCCACCCGGTGGTCGGGGCGGCGCTCGTCGAGGGATTCGACTCGTGGCTGCCCGACCTGCGGCCGCCGTCCACCGAGGCGGGGCTCGGCATGCTGCGGATGGTCTCCTCCATGCCGATGCGCCGGTTCGTCGCCGACATGGGGGCCTCGATCCCCGCCGGAGAGCTCGACCGGTTGCTCGACCGGGCGGCCGCGGCGCGGCGCTCGCGGGTGGGCTGACCGTGCGCTACGTGGCCCTGGGCAGCTCGTTCGCGGCCGGGCCGGGCATCGAGCCGGTGCTGCACCCCGGCTGCGGGCGCTCCGGCGCCAACTACCCGCGTCTGGTCGCCGAGCGGCTCGGCCTCGACCTCGTGGACGTCTCCTGCGGGGGCGCCACCCTGGCCTCCGTCGTCCGGACGCCGCAGGTGCTCCTCGGCGGGGGGACCGTGCCGCCGCAGATCGACGCCGTCGACGAGCGGACCGACCTGGTCACGCTCACCGTCGGCGGCAACGACGTCGAGTACCTGCTGACGATGCTGCGCTGCTCGTACCGCGTGGCGCCGGAGCCGGCACCGGCGTCGGCGCGGGCGCTCCTCGGCGCACCGGTGGACCGGGCCGCCGTCGAGCGGGCGCTGGCCGGGCTGGCGGTGGAGCTGACCGCGGCGGTGGCGGCCGTGGGCGAGCGCGCGCCCCGGGCTCGCGTGGTGCTGGTCGACTACCTCACCGTCCTGCCCGCGCACGCGTGCCCTGCGCTGCCCATGGACGACGCCGACCTCGCCTTCTGCCGCGGGATCGCCGAGCAGCTGGAGGCGGCCACCGCGACCGCCGCGCGGGCGGCCGGCGCGGACCTGGTGCGGGCGTCGGCGGCCAGCCGGGACCACTGGGTCTGCTCGGCCGAGCCCTGGGTCACCGGGTGGCGGTTCGGCGACGTGGCGGCCGGCGGTGTCGTGCCGTACCACCCGAACGCCGCCGGGATGCGGGCCGTCGCCGATCTGCTGACCGGGCACCTGCGGGGCGTCTGACGCCCGTCGTCCGGCCGGCCGCTCGTCGTCAGGCCGGCCGCGCGCCGCCGCCGTTCTCGCCGTCAGGCGGGCCGGGAACCGCCGCCGTACTCGTCGTGGCGGCGCAACCAGTGCATGGCGGGGCCGTCGGCCCGCCCCGGCGGCTCCTCCCAGTCCTCCTGCCGGCCGAGGACCGTCAGGTCCAGCCAGGTGTAGGTGCTCATCAGCGCGTCGAGGGCGCGGGCGTAGGCCGAGTACGTGTGGAACACCCGGTCGCCGTCGCGCAGGAAGGTGCTGACGCCGGGCTGGTCACCCGCCCAGTCCCGCCAGGCCTCGCCCTCGGCCGCGATCAGCTCCTGCTCGTCGCGGAAGTTGTACTCGACCGGGGCGACCGCGGCGTCCACGGTGACGTGGAAGTCGTGGTTGAACGACGTCCCCGCCGACGAGTACCAGGGCACCGTCCAGCCCATCCGCTCGCGGTAGGCGGCGAGCAGGGGGTAGGGCGCCCGCGAGACGAGCGCGAGCGTCGTGTCGCGGGCGTGCAGGTGCGCCAGGTCCCCGGTGTTGTCCACGACGAACGAGCACGTGGGACAGCCGGCGTCCCACTCCGGCTGGAACATGAAGTGGTAGACGACGAGCTGGCGGCGGCCCTCGAAGACGTCGACGAGGGCGACCTCGCCGTCCGGACCGGTGAACCGGTAGTCCGTCGTCACCTCGCGCATCGGCAGGTGCCGTCGTGCGGCGCTCACCGCGTCCCGCTGGCGGGTGAGCTCCTTCTCGCGCTGGAGCAGCTCGACGCGCGCGGCGCGCCACTCCCGGTCGGACACGACGGGCGGTAGGGACGTCGATCGGGTCACGAGCTCCTCCTCTTGCTCTGGTTCCTCGCGGTCCCTGCTGTCAGAGGTGACGCGGCCGATCCGCCGAAGTCATCGGTCCTCCGCGCCTGGGTCTGGTGGTGCGCCGTCAAGCCCTCCCTCGATCTGTGGACAGCGCGCTGACCTGGGGATTCGAGCTGCACTCGGCCTTCTCCAGCGGTAGACTTCGAACAGGTGATCGAGCCGGTCGGGGAGGTGTCGTGGACGAGCTGACCGCGGTCCTGGACGGCCTCACGACCGATGCCCTGCCGACGAGGTTCGGACCCCAACTGCTTGATCGCCTGCGTCACTTGCTCGTCGCGCAGAACCGGCTCGCCGCCGAGGTCGCCCGCACAGTGCGCGCGTGCGAGGGCACCGGCGCGGCGGAGTTCGACGGGTTGAAGTCGATGGCGTCGTGGCTGCACGGGCACGGGCACCTGGCCCCGGCCGAGGCCGGCCGGGTTGTCCGCGCCGGCCGGGCGTGCGAGCACCTGCCCGCGGTGGCGGCCGCGTTCGCCGCCGGCCACGTGACCGCCGACCAGGTCGCGGTGGTGGCGCCGGTGGTGACCGGGGAGCGGCGGGCCGCCGCCGCCGAGCAGGGTGTCGACCTCGCGGAGGTCGATGCGGTGCTGGCCGACGTGGCGGTGCAACGGCCGTATGAGGAGCTGCGGCAGGTGGTGCAGCACTACCTGGCCCGGCTCGACACGGACGGCCCCGAACCCGATCCCACCGAGGGGCGCCGGCTGGCGATCGCCCGCCACGCCGACGGCAGCCTCACCGGCCGGTTCGACCTCGACGCCGTGGGCGGGGAGAAGCTGCAGGCCGCGCTGGAATCGATCGTGCAGGCCGGCCGGTGCGCCGGCGACACCCGCACCCGGCCGCAGGTGCTCGCCGACGCGCTGGTGCAGCTGTGCGACAACGCCCTTGCCGCCGGTCGCCTGCCGATCCTGCGCGGGCACAAGCCGCAGGTGCTGGTCAAGGTCGGCCTCGCCGACCTGGCCGACCCCGCGCCCGGCCCGGGCGCCGCCGAGACCGGGTTCGGGGCGGTGCTCTCCGCGGCGCGGGCCCGGGGGCTGGCCTGCGACGCGCAGGTCACCCGGATCGTGCTGGGCCCCGACGGGGCGCCGCTGGACCACGGCCGCACCCTTCGCCTCGTCCCTCCGCATCTCCGGCGGGCGGTGGAGGTGCGCGACGGTGGCTGCGTGTTCGCCGGCTGCGGCGCGCCGACCTGGTGGTGCGACGTCCACCACCTGCTGGAGTGGATCCACGGCGGCGAGACCAGCCTGGAGAACAGTGCTCTCCTCTGCGAGCGGCACCACACCAAGGTCCACCACGGCTTCCGGATCGACCGACGACCCGACGGACGCTGGCGCACCCGGCGCCCCGACGGCACCGAGATCCCCACCGGCCCACCCCTACCCGCAGCAGCTTGACCGTCAGCGACGATCTCGCCTGCCCGCGGCCGGGTTCGGCAACGGCAGGTCCAGCTCGGCAGCGAGCTCAGTTTGCGGATGCTGCACGTCGTTCGCGCGGCCGATGGCACGATCGGGGGGCATGGTCCCCGACTCCCTGCGCGTCCCGTGCCGGGGGCTGCTCTTCGACGCCGACGGCGTGCTCGTCGACTCCGACGCCAGCGTCGAGCTGTCCTGGTCGCGCTGGGCACGGGAGCGCGGCCTGGACCCGCGGGCGGTCGCGGCGACCGTGCACGGGCGGCGGACGGCAGACACCGTCGCGCTGCTCGTGGCCGAGGCCGGGCGCGCCGACGCGCTCGCGGCCATCGACCGCTACGAGGTCGAGGACGCCGCCACGGTCACCGCGGTGCCCGGCGCGGCCGAGCTGCTCGGCTCGCTTCCCGCCGCGACGTGGGCGGTGGTCACCTCGGGACGTCGGGAGCTGATCGCCGCCCGGATGGCCGCGGCCGGCCTCCCGCTGCCCGCGCTGCTCGTCTGCGCCGAGGACGTGGCCGCGGGCAAGCCCGACCCGGCCGGATACCGGGCAGCCGCGCGGGAGCTCGGCCTGCCGCCGGGGGAGTGCGCCGTCCTCGAGGACAGCCCCACCGGCATCGCCGCCGGTCGCGCAGCCGGGGCTGTCGTCATCGGCGTGAGCGAGCGCGCCCTCGACACCGACGTGCCGGTCGTCGTGCGGGACCTGCGCGGGATCTCCTGGGACGGCGCCGCGCTGCTGATCGACCCCCTCGCCCTGCTCAGGGGTCGACCCGGCGCCCCCGAACGGCCGTCGGGCAGGATCGCGGCGGCCGCACCCGAACCCCGGAGGAGATCCGTGACCGTCGTCCCGCCGCCGCTGGAGCACGTGCTGCACCTGGAGGTGACCGTCGACCGGCCGATCGAGATCGGGACGACGCCCGCGGGGCACCGGCGGGTCATCCCGATCACCGGCGGGACGGTCTCCGGCCCGCTGATGACCGGCCGGGTGCTGCCCGGCGGCGGGGACTCCCAGGTCATCCGCACCGAGACCGAGACGGTGGCCGAGGCCCGCTACGTCCTGGAGAGCGACGAGGGCGAGCGGGTGTACGTCGAGAACCTCGGCCTGCGCACCGGTTCGGCCGAGGACGTCGCCCGGCTGCGCCAGGACCTGCCGGTCGACCCGGCGCGCATCTACTTCCGGTCCACGCCCCGCTTCGAGACCGACGTACCCCGGCTGGCGACGCTCACCTCGCACGTCTTCGTCGGGTCCGGTGTGCGCCACCCCAGCGCGGTGGTCTTCGACTTCTTCAGGGTCGGCTGAGCGGCGGTCAGCGGGGCAGCGACGTCGGCGCGTAGGCCAGCATCCGCCAGCTGCCGTCGGCGCGGGTCCAGACGGCGAGGGCGAGGTTGTCGATGTGCTTGGCCACGCCGTCGACCTCGACGTCCGAGTTCATCCGGCCGATGACGATCGCCGCGTCGCCGGCCACCTCGACCCGCTCGACCGGGTGCTCCGCGCTCCGGTAGACGTAGTAGCCCGAGCGCAGCTTGTCGAGGTACTCGTCCTTGGTGTCGCGCCGGCCGCTGGAGTGGGCGTAGCTCATCCCCGGGGCCAGGAGCGCGTCCAGCGCGGTGAGGTCGCCCTCGACCATCGCCCGGTAGCGGCGGTCCTCCGCGTCGAGCACCGCCTGCACGTCGTCGCTGGTGTCGGCCATGAACCCATCCTGGCCGCCGGGAGCCGACGGCACCCACCCGGGGTGTGGCCGCGCCGATGAGTCCGCGCCGGAGCCACGGTCGGAACCGGCATGAGCGACGACGACGCGGCCATCCGGGACCTGGTGACCCGCTGGGCGCGGGCGGTGCACACCGGCGACCTCGACGGTGTCCTCGCCGACCACGCCGACGACATCGTGATGTTCGACGTCCCGCCACCGGACGACGGCGTCCGGGGACGGGCCGCCTACCGCGACACCTGGCCGCCGTTCTTCGAGTGGCAGCGGCAGGGAGCGTCGTTCGAGGTCGTCGAACTCGACGTCACCGCCGGGTCCGACGTCGCGTACGCGCACGCCCTGCTGCGCTGCGGCACCCCGGAGGAGCTGGCGGAGGTCCCCGCGCGCCGCCTGCGGCTCACCCTGGGCCTGCGCCGGGAGGGTGGCCGCTGGCTGGTCGCGCACGAGCACCACTCGTTCCCGCAGCCCTGACCGGGGGGGGGGGGGGGGGGGGGGGGGGGGGGGGGGGGGGGGGGGGGGGGGGGGGGGGGGGGGGGGGGGGGGGGGGGGGGGGGGGGGGGGGGGGGGGGGGGGGGGGGGGGGGGG
>NZ_JBJGYU010000029.1:0-63697 GCF_054050155.1 Geodermatophilus sp. SYSU D00703
CGGGCTCACCGTTCCCCCGGCCACCGCCGACCACCCGACCGCGGCGGCGGCCGGGGTGCGCCCGGCGCGACGGAGGCCCCTTCCCTCCCCCGCGCGCCGCGAGGACGCTGGGTCGCGCGGGGGTGGCGCCCCGGCCCCCCCCCCGCCCCCCCCCCCCCCCCCCCCCGCGCCGCCCCCGCCCCCCCCCCCCCCCCCCCGCCCCCCCCCCCCCCCCCCCCCCCCCCCCCGGGACAGGGTGTCCCGGCAGGTCGGGCCCCCCCGACGCGGGCGCGCACCGGGGTGGTCCTCCCGCGCCGCGGCGCTCGCAAGTGCGGTCGTGCTGGCGGCGTGCACCGGCGGTGTCGGCGATCCGTCCGGCACCGACACCGGCCCGACGACGCCGGACCGCCCGGTGGAGCCGCCGCGCAGCGTGGTCCTGGTCGTCGGGGACGGCATGGGCGCCGCCCACCGCGAGGCCGCCCGACTGGACCAGGAGGGCCCCGCCGGCCGGCTCGCCATGGACGCCCTCCCCGTGGCCGGCGAGCAGACCACCGCACCCGACGACCCCGGGACCGACGTGACCGACTCGGCCGCGGCGGCCACGGCGTGGGCCACCGGCGTCCGGACCCGCAACGGCGCGATCAGCGTCGGCCCTGCGGGGGAACCGCTGACCCCGCTCGGCGTCGAGGCGGCCGGCGCCGGGCTCGCCACCGGGCTGGTGACCACCTCGGAGGTCACCGACGCCACCCCGGCCGCGTTCTTCAGCACCACCCCCGACCGCGACGCGCACGGTGAGATCGCCCGCCAGTACCTGCAGGGCACCGGGCCCTCGGTGGTCCTGGGCGGCGGGGGCGACCGCTGGGCGGACCTGATCGGCTCCGCGCAGGAACGCGGCGTCACCCTCGTGCGCGACCGCGCCGGGCTCGCCCCCGCCGGCGGCGACCGGCTGCTCGGCCTGTTCGCCGGCGGCGCGCTGTACGAGGACCCCGCCGGTCCGTCGCTGGCCGAGATGACCGCCGCCGCCCTGGCGCGGCTGTCCGCCGACCCGGACGGCTTCTTCCTCCTCGTCGAGGAGGAGGGCGTGGATGAGGCGGGTCACGAGAACGCCGGCGACCGCCTGCTCGCGGCGATGCGCTCGCTGGACGACGCCGTCCAGGTGGTCCGGGACCACGTCACCACCCACCCCGACACGCTGCTGGTGGTCGCCGGCGACCACGAGACCGGCGGCCTGACCGTCGAGGTGGGAGGCGCCCCGGCCGGCCCGGACGACGGGCCGTTCCCCGTGGCCGGCACCCCGGGGACGTTCGTGCTGCGCTGGCGGACCCAGGGGCACACCGGGGCGCCGACACCGGTGACCGCCGAGGGCCCGGGCAGCGAGCGGCTGGCCGGCAGCTACCCGAACACGCACCTGCACGAGGTCGTGCGGGACGTGCTGCTCGGCTAGCAGCCGCCGGCGGCGCGGGCCGGGAGCGGCACACCGCCGAGGTGGACGCCGAGCACCAGCGGGTCGTGGTCGCTGGAGCGGTACGGGCCGGGCGCGTAGAGGGCCGGGTCGCCGTCGTACTGGTAGGCCGAGGACTCGACCGCGTTGACGTTCCAGTGCGCCAGCCCGGTCACCCGCGCCGTGAGGGACGGCGTGGCCAGCGCGTGGTCCAGCGAGCCGGAGCGACCGTCGAACACGTAGCTGTACCGCCCCGGGTCGAACCGCTCGCCGAGCTCGGTGAGGCCGGCCGCGCGCAGCGCCTCGACCGGGTCCTCCCGCGTGTAGGCGTTGAGGTCGCCGAGGACGACGACGTCCGGGTCGGTCGCGGCGAGGTCCGCGACGAAGCCGGCCAGCGAGCGGGCCTGCCGGACCCGGTCGCCGTTCCACGCGCCCTGGCCGTCCCCGGTGTCGGCGTTGTCGCCGGTGGCCTCCTCGGCCGACCGCTTGGACTTGAGGTGGTTGGCGACGACGGCGAGCACCTCGCCGTCCGCCGCGAACGCCTGGGCGACCGGCTCGCGGGCGTTGCCCCACACCGCCTCGTCCACCAACCCGACCGGGTCGCCGACCGGCCGGACGGCAGCGGTCCGGTACACGATCGCGTTGCGGATGGCGTCCCGCTCGACGCCGTACAACTCGGTGGGCAGCGGCACGTACGCCCACTCCTCGCCGGTGCGCGCGGTGAGCCGCCCGGTCAGGTCGGCCAGCGCGCGGTCGGCGTCGCCGGGGCTGAAGCCGGTGGTGTCGGTGTCCTCGACCTCGAGCAGGGTCACCACGTCGGCACCCAGCCCGTCGATCGCCGCGACGACCTTGGCCGCCTGCTCCTCGAACTCCGCGTCGGTGCGGGCGCCGCGCGCGTCGGGACCGCTGCGGGTGAGGAAGTAGTTGAGCACGTTGAACGCGCCGATCCGCACGCTCCCGCCGACGTCGTCCGGCGCAGCTGGGCGGGTGTCCTGCGGGGCGAGGACCCCGTCGGCCGTGCCGTCGGCGGGCTGCAGCCGCCAGGAGCCGAAGCCCCAGCCGAGGACCACCGGCTCGGTCAGCCGGGCCTCGTCGCCCACCCGCACCGGCGTCGTCGGCGACAGGTACGGGCGCGTGGTGACGCTGACCCGCGCGCTGACGCCGTCGTCGAGGACGACGCCGCGCCGCGCGTCGTAGGCGGCCACCGCCTGCGCGGCCGGGCCGGGGCGGGCCACCTCGGTGGGCTGCACGAGCACGCCGCCCTCGGACAGGGTGAGCTCGCCGAAGGCCACCAGGTCGAACACCTCGCTCACCGTGAGGACGTCGGCCGGCGCGACGAGCATCCCCTCCAGGCGCTCGCGGGCCGCGTCACCGGCGGGCAGGTCGAGGACGGCGGGAGCCGGGAGCGGACTGCCGGTGGCGCAGACGGTGACGTCCGACGGGGCGCGCACCTGCGTCTGGCCCTGGAACTCCTGCGCCTCACCCGTGACCGCGACGGTGTCGCCCAGGGCCACCGGGACCGGGCTGAACACGAACACCCCGTCGGAGGTGGCGTCGTCGCCGTCCGGCGCCTGGACGTGGAACCCCGAGAAACCTGGCAGGTCGGCGACGACCACGCCGCGGATGGTGACCTGCTGCCCCGCGAGCGGCGTGACCGCGCCGGTGCCCTGCACCTCCCCGATCGCGGACGTGGGCCCGGCCGCGCAGTCGGCGGCGGCCGCCCGGGCGGCCGGCAGGCCGGCGAGGACGAGGACCAGGGCGCCGAGGACGGCGCGTCGGCGGGCGGGACACGGGAGCACGGGACGCTCCTCTCGTCGGGGGGAGCGACGCGGGGCGCACCCCGACGGTAGGTGACCCGCGCGCCGCGCGCGCGCCACGCGGGGCGCCCCGCCCGCGTGCACCAGGCTGGGGCGGTGCCCGACGGTGGTCCTCCTCTCCGGCTGCCCAGCGCCGGCCCCGACCCCCTCCCCGCCGGGACCGCGGTGGCGGCCGTGCTCGGCTACGCCCGCGGGCGCCGGCCGCTGTGGTTCCGCTCCATCGGCCGCCCGGAGGGCCGCTGGGTCAGCGTCCCGGCGTTCGCCTACGAGCGCTTCGACCGCCGGCCGCGGGGCACGGGGCCGCTCGGCGACGACGACGTCCTGACCGCCGAGGGCCTGCACGGACGGCTCGACCCGGCCGGGTGGGCGGCGGTCCGCACCGCGATGGACGACGTCGCCCCGGTCGCCGACGCGGCGACCGCCCGCGCCGCCGGCAGGGCGTTCTGGGAACTGCCCGCCGTCGAGCTGTCGGTCCTGGGCGAGCCCGGGACGGTCGGCGCCGCCCTCCGCGCGATCGGCGAGCGGGTGGCGGGGCCGTCGCGTCCCCACCTGGTCGCGGCGCTGCACCACCGACGTCCGGAGCTGTTCCCGCTGGTCGACGCGACGACCCGCCGCCAGCTGCTCCCCCACCTCGAGGAGGGCGACAGCGGGGTCGAGGCGGTGGTGCACCGGGAACTGGTCGCCGCCGCGGAGGGCTTCGACGTCCTCGAGACGACGGTCTCCGCGCTGCTCGCCGGCACCGGCGGCGTCCCGCTGACCCGGCTGCGGCTGCACGACGTCCTGGTGTGGCTGGCCGGCAGCCTGCGGCTGACCCACGCCCTCGCCCTGGGCCGGGAGACCGCGGAGTGGGCGGCGTACGCGGGCTGAGCGCGCTCAGACGACGCGGATGCGCAGCCGGCGGAAACCGCGGCCCTTGTTCTCCATCTTGGTGACCTCGACCCGGCCGACCATCGACGTGCTCGCCACGTGCGTGCCGCCGTCGGCCTGCGTGTCGAGGCCGACGATGTCCACGATGCGCACCACCTCGATGTCGGGCGGCAGCAGGTTGGTCGCCGTCCGGATGATGTCCGGGATGGCGAACGCCTCCTCGCGCGGCAGAGTCTTCACCTCGATCGGCCGGTCGGCGGCGATCTCGGCGTTGACCGCCTCGGCCACCCGGTCCTTGAAGTCCGGCGGGACCTCGGCCAGGTCGAAGTCCATCCGCGCGGTGAGCGGCTCCATGTTCCCGCCGGTGACCAGCGCGCCGAAGTCGCGGAACACGACGCCGGTGAGCACGTGCAGCCCGGAGTGGGTGCGCATCAGCTGCGTGCGCCGCTCGTCGTCCAGGGCGCCCCGGACCGCCGTCCCGGGCGGCGGGACCGGGTCCCCCTCGACCGGGACCAGGTAGAGCTCGTCGCCCTTGCGGGTGCCGGCGATCCGGGTGCGGACGCCGCCCCACAGCAGCACGCCCTCGTCCGGCGGCTGCCCGCCACCGCCGGGGTAGAAGGCGCTGCGGTCGAGGACGATCCCGTGCTCCGGGTCGCCCGCGACCACGGTGGCGTCCCACTCGCGGACGGTGGCGTCGGCGAGGTCGAGGCGGTGGGTGTGTCCCTGTCGGTCGGTCGCGCTGCTCATCCCGCGCATGGTGCTCCGGGCGGGCGGACGGCGGTGCCCGTGCCCTCGTGGGTCCGGAAGTCCCTGTCCTCCCCGCTCTGCCCGGCCATACCGTGACCGCGTCCCTCGACGGGCGCAGGAGGCCACCATGACGACGGCTGCGGAGATGACTCGGGGATCGATGGTCGACGACCACGACGCCATCCGCGACGTGGTCCAGCTCTGTCTCGACGGCGAGGCACGGGGCGACGTCGGCAAGCTGCGGGAGGCGTTCCACGAGGACGCCCGGATGTTCGGCGAGCTGGCGGGGACCCGCTACGACGTCCCGATCCAGACGCTGTTCGACATGGCGGCCGAGGCACCCGCGGACACCGGGAACTACCGGAGCAGGATCCTCTCGATCACGCAGCTCGGGGACGTCGCGACCGCCACCGCCGCCGAGGAGGGCTACTGGGGGACGGTCTCCTTCGTCGACTTCTTCTCCCTGTGCCGCATCGAGGGCACCTGGAAGATCGTCAACAAGGTCTTCGCCCACGTGGGCGGGGAACCGCCCGCCTGAGACCGCCCCCGGGCCGGTCGAGGAGTCGACACGGCGACAAGGGGACGCGTCGTCACACCGCCGTGTCGACCGTCCCGGGCTCACCGTTCCCCCGGCCACCGCCGACCACCCGACCGCGGCGGCGGCCGGGGTGCGCCCGGCGCGACGGAGGCCCCTTCCCTCCCCCGCGCGCCGCGAGGACGCTGGGTCGCGCGGCGATGCCGCACGGGCACCGCCGCTCCCGCCGGGCCGCCGTCCCGGCGGGGTCGTTCCCGGAGAGGAGTGGTGGCATGTACGCCCGCTCGACCACCATCCAGGGCAACCCGCAGGCCATGGACGAGGGCATCGCCTACGTCCGGGACGAGGTGATGCCCCTGGTCCAGGGCATGGACGGCTGCATCGGCCTGTCGATGCTGGCCGACCGGGAGGCCGGCCGCGGCATCGTGACGACCGCGTGGCGCGACGCCGACGCGATGCACGCCAGCGCCGAGGGGGTCCGGGCCTCGCGGGAGCGGGCCGCGGAGGTCTTCGGCGGGCAGCCGGAGGTGCACGAGTGGGAGATCGCCGTCCTCCACCGGGCGCACGAGGCGCCCGAGGGCGCCTGGACACGGGTCACCTGGATCCGCGGCGAGCCCGAGCAGATGGACCGCACCGTCGACGCCTACCGGATGGTCTTCCTGCCGCGGATGGAGGAGGAGTACGGGGGCTTCTGCAGCATGAGCGTCCTGGTCAGCCGGGCCGAGGGGATGGGCGTCTCCGCGGTGACCTTCGAGAGCCGCGAGGCGATGGAGGGCGCCCGTGAGCACGCCCGCGCCATGCGGGACGACTTCGTCCAGCAGACGAGCATGGCCATCACCGACGTCGGGGAGTTCGAGCTGGTGCTGGCCCACCTGCGGGTGCCGGAGACCGCCTGAGGAAGGACCCCCTGCTCCCCGCCACTCGCGGGCTCGCGGCGGGACCCTGCAGGGGGCCGCCGCGGGCTCTCGTACCGCTTCCTGAGAGGAGTACCGGCATGCACGCCCGGACGACGACGATCCGCGGCAACCCGCAGGCCGTCGACAACGGGGTCGTCTACCTGCGCAGCGAGGTGATGCCGGTCCTCGACCGGATCGACGGCTGCGTCGGCCTGTCGATGCTCGCCGACCGCGACTCCGGCCGCTGCATCGTCAGCACCGCCTGGGAGTCGGAGGCGGCACTGCACGCCAGCGAGGACCGCCTGCGGCCACTGCGGATCCACCTGGCCGAGCTGCTCGGCGGGTCGATGGGCGTGCACCGCTGGGCCATCGCCGTCGTCCACCGGGAGAAGGAGGCCCCGCCCGGCGCCTTCACACGGGTGACCTGGGCCCGCACCGACCCCGCCGCCGTCGAGCAGGTCGTGGCCGCCTACCGGACGAAGCTCCTCCCCCGGCTGGCGGAGGTGCGGGGGTTCTGCAGCGCGAGCCTGATGGTGGACCGGCAGGAGGGCCGGACCGCCGGCGCGGTCACCTACGCCGACCGGGAGACCGTCGAGCGGTCCCGGACCGACGCCACGGTGGTCCGCGAGGAGTTCGCCGCGGCGGTGGACAGCCAGATCCTCGACGTCGCCGAGTTCGAGTTGGTGCTCGCGCACCTGCGGGTGCCCGAGACCGTCTGAAGGAGGCTCCCCCCGCCTCCTGCGGGCGCCGCCGAGGGCATTGCCACCCGCGACCCCGGGCGAGGAGGCTCCGGAGCGCGGCGACGCCGCAGGGGCCTCGCCGCCTCCCGAGAGGGGTGGTGTCATGTTCGCCCGAACGACCATCGTGCGCGGCAACCCCGGGGCGGTCGACGAGGCGGTCGCCTACATGCGCGACGAGGTGATGCCGGTGGTCCAGCAGATGGAGGGCTGCGTCGGCCTGTCGATGCTCGCCGACCGCGACACCGGTCGCTGCATCATCGCGACCGCCTGGCAGACCGAGGACGCGATGCAGGCCACGATGGACCGCGTGGGCCCGATGCGGGACCGGGTCAGCCAGGTGCTCGGCGGGCAGCCCGAGGTGCACATGTGGGAGATCGCCGTCCTGCACCGGGCGCACCAGGCCCCCGACGGCGCCTGCACCCGCGTGACCTGGAGCCGCACCGACCCGGCGAACGTCGACCGGATCGTCGACGCGTACAAGCTGAGCCTGCTGCCGCGGCTGGAGGAGATGGACGGCTTCTGCGCCGCCAGCCTGATGATGGACCGGCGGGAGGGCCGCGGCGCCGGCGCGGTGACCTACGCCGACCGGGCCACGATGGAGCGGTCCCGCACGAACGCCGACGCGGTCCGCGAGGAGTTCGCCGCCGCGATGGGCGCGCAGATCCTCGAGGTGGCCGAGTTCGAGTTGGTCCTGCACCACCTGCGCGTCCCCGAGACCGTCTGAGCGAGGACGGCGTCCGCAGGGCCCGAGGTCCGTTGCCCCCCTCCTCCCCGGCGAGGAGGCTCGCGTGCGCGGCGATGCCGCAGGGGCGTCGCCGCGCACCGAGAGGAGTGGTGGCATGTACGCCCGAACGACCACCATCCGCGGCAACCCCGGGGCGATCGACGAGGGCATCGCCTACCTGCGGGACGAGGTGATGCCGGCGGTCCAGCAGATGGACGGCTTCGTCGGACTCTCGCTGCTCGCCGACCGCGACACCGGCCGCTGCATCGTCGCGACCGCGTGGCAGACCGAGGAGGCGATGCGGGCCACGATGGACCGGGTGGGCCCGCTGCGGGACCGGGCCGCCCAGATCCTCGGCGGTCAGCCCGAGGTGCGGGGGTGGGAGATCGCCGTCCTCCACCGGGTGCGGGAGGCACCGGCCGGCGCCCGGGTGCGGGTGACCTGGCCGCGCATCGAGCCGGCCCGGTTCGACCGACTCCTCGACACGTTCCGGATGGGCGTGCTGCCCAGGCTGGAGGAGATGGAGGGCTTCTGCAGCGCCAGCCTCCTCGTCGACCGCCGGGAGGGGCTGGCGGCCGGGGCCGTCACGTTCGCCGACCGCGCGGCTCTCGACAGCAGCCGGGCCCCCGCGGCCGCGATCCGGGAACGGACCGCCCGCGAGCTCGACATGGAGTTCGTCGACGTCGCCGAGTTCGAGCTGGCCGTCGCGCACCTGCGGGTCCCCGAGACCGTGTGAGAGGAGGGCCCCTGCCCGCGGCGCTCGCACGCTCGCGACGGCACCCTGCAGGGGGACGCACGGGGCGGAGACCGCCGTCCCCGCCCCGCCCACTCAGAGCACGCGGGTGAGCGCGGGCCAGAGGTCGTCGTCCCCGTCGGCGAGCAGGCCCGCGCCGAGCACCTCGGCCCAGGTGCGTTCGCCGCCGGCCTCGTCGCGCCAGGACCAGCAGCGCCGGGTGAGGTGGTGCAGCCGGTGCTCCTGGGTGAAGCCGATCGCGCCGTGCACCTGGTGGGCCAGCCGGGCGACCACCTCGACCGCGGCGCCGGCGCGCACCTTCGCCGCGGCGGCGGCGAGGGTGACGTCCGGGGCGGCGGGGTCCGCGGCAGCGGCCAGCCGCTGGACGGCGGCGTCGACCAGCGCGCCGGCCGCGGTGACCTCGCCGGCCATCTGGGCCAGCTCCATCTGGATCGCCTGGAACCTCGCCAGCGGCCGGCCGAACTGCTGTCGCTCCCCGGCGTACTGCACGGTCCAGGAGAGCACCTGCTCCGACGCCGCGGCCAGCTGCACCGCCCGGGCCAGCGCGTACCGGGCGCGCACCGCCGCGGCCCGGGCCGGGGCGAGCAGCGCCGCGCGCGCCGGGGCGCTGTCGAGGACCAGCGACCCGCGCGGCTCCCCGGCCAGGTTGCGCGCCTCGCTGGCCGCGAGGCCGGCGGTGTCGACCAGCGCCAGCACCGCCCCCTCGATGCCGGGCGGGGCGGCCGCCAGGACCGCGACGTGCCGGGCGACGCCGGACCACGCCACGTCGGTCGCGGTGCCGGTCAGCGTCCACCGGCCGGGCCCGTCGCCGTCGTCGACCGGCTCGGCCTGCACCGCCCCGTCGACGGCGACGGTCAGGGGCTGCTCCACCGGCGGCAGCTCCAGCCCGGCGGCCAGCAGTGCGGGCGCGGCGACCAGCAGCTGCTCGGCCACCGGCACCGCCGCGGCCCCCTTGGCCAAAGTGGCCACGATGGCCACGGCGTCGGCCAGCTCCCCGCCCGACCCCCCGGCCTCCTCCGGCAGCCCCACCCCGGTCAGGCCGGTCTCGGCCAGCGTGGCCCACAGGCGCTCGTCCCAGGGTCGTTCGGCGGTGAGCACGAACGGCTCGTGCCCGGCCAGGATGTCCCGCACGGTCTCGACGACCAGATCCCGATCCGACATCAGCGCAGCACCCCCGGCTCGACTCCGGCCTCGTTCCGCTCCTCGGTCCTTGCCGAAGTCGCCCCAGCGGTCGCTCCGCTCCTCGCTCGCTGGCGCTCGCTGCGATGCTCACTCCCTGACGGGCTCCGGGCATCTCCCTGCGATGCTCGCTCGGCCGTCGTCATCGCAGCCCCAGCCCTCTGGCGACGATGCCGCGCAGGATCTCGTTGGTCCCCCCGCGCAGCGTGTAGCCCGGCGCGTGCAGCTGCGCCTCGGCCAGCGCCCGGCCCAGCGGATCGGGCGAGTCCAGCGACGCCGGCACGTCCACCACCCGCCGCACCTCGTCGATCACGTCCGCCTCGAACGTCGTGCCCACGTCCTTGACCAGCGCCGCGGCCAGGTCGGGCAGCTCGCCGCGGTCCAGCGCCGCGGCGATCCGCATCGACAGCTGCCGCAACGCCAGCAGCCGCGCCGACAACCGCCCCAGCGCCGCCTGCCCAGCAGCGTCCCCGGAGCCGGCCACCCGCCGGGCGAACTCCGCCAGCAACGGATAGGTGGAGAGGAACCGCTCCGGCCCGCTGCGCTCGAACGCCAGCTCCGCGGTCACCTGGTGCCAGCCGGCACCCTCCTCGCCCAGCAGCATGTCGGCGGGCACCACCACGTCGTCGAAGACCACCTCGTTGAAGTGGTGCCCACCGTCGAGGATCCGGATCGGGTTGACCGTGATCCCGGGCAGCGACAGGTCTACCAGCAGCTGCGACAGCCCCGCGTGCCGGTGCGACGGGTCCGCGGGCGAGGTGCGCACCAGGACGATCCCGTAGTGGGAGAGGTGCGCGTTCGACGTCCACACCTTGGCGCCGGTGACCACCCAGTCGCCGTCGCCGTTGCGGGTCGCGCGGGTGCGGATCGAGGCGAGGTCGGAGCCGGAGTCCGGCTCGCTCATGCCGATCACGAAGTAGCACTCCCCCGCGGCGATGCGCGGCAGGATCGCCTGCCGCTGCGCCTCGGTGCCGTACCGCAGCAGGTTCGGCCCCGACTGGCGGTCGGCGATCCAGTGCGCGGCGACCGGCGCCCCGGCCGCCAGCAGCTCCTCGGTGACCGCGTAGCGCTCCATCGCCGTCCGCTCGTGCCCGCCGTAACGCCGCGGCCAGGTCATGCCCAGCCACCCGCGCTCCCCCAGCTTCCGGGAGAACGCCGGGTCCACCCCGGACAGCCAGGTGTCCACGTGCGGCGTGAACGACCCGGCCGCCAGCTCGGCGGCGAGGAACTCCCGCACCTCCCCCCGCACCCGCTCCGCGGCCTCGGACGGGGGCGCGGACGCCAGGGTCAGCGAGCTGGTCATGCGGTGCGACTCCCCACGTCGGTGTGGCCGTGCACTCCCGGTTCTACAGGGGGTCGCCGAGACCGGCGCGCCGGGTCAGCGCTCGGGATCGTCCTCCGACTCGGTCCCGCGGGTCAGCTGGCGCAGCTCCGAGACGACGTCCCCGGCGACCGTGGCCAGGGAGGTCACCGCGCCGGACACCAGCCGCCGCACACCCGAGCCGTCGAGCCCGAGCAGCGAGCCGAACCCGGCGGCGACGTCCACGCCCGGGAAGGCCGCCGCCGCCCCGTGTCCGTGCCCCTCGGCCAGTTCGGGCGACCAGCGCATCGCGTCGCCGGACATCGTGATGTCACCCGTGGCGCCGTCGATCGACTCGATGACCGGGTTGGTGGTCCCAGGGTTGGGGGAACGCTCCATTGCCGCCTCCCGCGCCGCACGTGCTCCGCGCCGATGGTCGCGCGCACGGGGCCGCGGCGCCAGGGCCGTCGGGGTCAGCGTCGTCGGGGTCAGCGCCGTCGGGGTCGGGGCCGTCGGGCTCAGGGCACCCGGGTGATCGCGAGGAGGGCCACGTCGTCCCCGCGGGCGCCGCCGGCCAGCTCCTCCAGCAGCCGGTCGCAGAACTCGTCGGGGTCGTCGGAGGCGACCCGCACCGCGGCGTCCAGCAGCGCCGCCAGGCCGACGTCGAGGTCCGCGGACCGGCTCTCCACCAGCCCGTCGGTGTAGAGCAGCAGGGTGGCCCCCGGGGCCAGCACGCCGGCCCACTCCCGGGTCGGCGCCGGCGAGGGCGGGGCCCCCAGCATCCGGGTGGGCTCGACGTCGAGCAGGGCGGCGTCCCCGCCCGAGACCACCAGCGGCGCCAGGTGCCCGGCCGAGGCGACCCGCAGCTGCCCGCTGCCCGGATCGAGCCTGGCGAACAGCGCCGTCGCCATGCGCTGCAGCCCGAGCAGCGACCACCCGGACTGCACCCGGTCGACGACCGCGCTCGGCGTGGCTCCCTCGGCCAGCAGGGTCCGGTGGATGCTGCGCAGCTGGCCCATGACCGCCGCCGCGGTGATGTCGTGGCCCACCACGTCCCCCACGGCCAGCGCCACCTGGTCGCCGGGCAGCGGGACGACGTCGTAGAAGTCGCCGCCGACGTCGGCCCCCAGGCTGGCCGCGAGGTAGCGGACGGCGACCCGCAGCCCCGGCACCGGCGGCGGCGCGGGCGGCAGCAGGTTGGCCTGCAGGGTGTGGGAGGTCCGCGCCTCCAGCTCGAAGCGCTGCCCCTTGTCGACGACCTGGGACACCTGGAGGGCCAGCTGCTCGGCGACCTCGACGTCGGCCGCGGTGAACGGCCCGCGCCGCCGGTCGGTGGCCAGGGTCAGCACCCCGATCGGACGGCCCTCCGCCGCGGTCAGCGGCACGCAGACCAGGCCGGCCAGCTGCAGCGCCCGGGCGATCTCCAGGTGCCGCTCGTCGGTGGCGACCTCCGCCAGCCAGGCGTCGGTGATCTCGCGGACCCACACCGTCCGTCCCTGCTCCATCGCCCGCACGCTCGGGTGGGCGGCGCCACGCGCGGGCAGGTGCCGCTCCTGCAGCTCCTCGACCAGCCGGCGTCGCCGGGGGTCCCCGTGCCGGGCGGCCGACCGGGTCAGGCCGTGCTCGGTCACCAGGTCGATGACGCAGAGGTCGGCCAGCCGCGGCACCGCGAGCTCGGCCAGCCGCTCGGCGGTCTCGGCGACGTCGCGCGCCGAGGCCATCAGCCGGGCGGCGTCGAGCAGGAACGCCGACCGCTCGGCCGCCCGGGCGGTCTCCTCGTGCAGCCACACCCGCTCCAGGGCCTGCCCGGCCTGCCGGCCGATGGTCTCGAGGAGGTCCAGGTCCGCCTGCGGCAGCCGGCCCCGCTGCCCCGGCTCGGTCAGGTCGACGAGCTCGGTGTCCCCGGCCGCACCCAGCACCAGCACCAGCGCGCCCAGGTGACGGCTGTCGGCGTTGACCGAGACGACGACCAGCGCCTCCTGGCCGGCCTCCTCCATCGCCGCGGCCAGCCCCGGCCACACCGCCCGCAGGCCCGCCCCGAGCGGCACCGTGTGCACGCCGCCCTCGCGGACCAGCTCGGCGCCGCCGACCGCGGCCGCCTCCAACTCCCGCAGCAGGTGCGGGGGGATGCCGTCGACGGCGACCAGCTCGATCGGCGGGACGGACGGGCCCGGCCGGGTCGCACCCCGCCGCTCGGTGGCCAGCCACAGCCCGGCGCCGCCGGCCCCGACCGCCTCCCGGCTCCGGGGGACGACGACCTGCGCGACCTCCCGGGCCGAGGTGGCCGCCGCGAGCTCCGCGACGAGCTGCTGGAGCGCCCACGACCGCGCCTCGGACTCCGCCGCCGCGCGCTGGGCCGCCAGCAGCGCCCGCTCGTACCGCCGTCGGGACGTCGCCTCGAACACCGTCGCCCGCAGCAGCAGGGGCGCCCCCGAGGCGTCGCGCACCTCGACGGCGTTCACCAGGCAGGGCACCTGCGCGCCGTCGGCCCGGACGACGTCGAGGGCCACCTCCCGCACGGCGCCCTGCATGCGCAACAGCGGCGCCATGTGGGTCTCGTAGAAGACCCGCCCGCCGATGCTGAGCAGCTCCTGGAACCGGGTGCCGAGCAGGTCCGCGGCGTCGCGGCCGGTCCACTCGCAGAACGTCCGGTTGACCTTGACCACCCGGCCGTCGGGCAGCGCCGAGAAGTACCCGCACGGCGCGTGCTCGTAGAGGTCGGCCGGGTCCTCCTCGAGGAGGCGCTGCAGGGCCGGGTCCTCCGGCGGCCGTCCGCTCGCGGGCTGCTCCACGGCCGGCCTCAGCAGCGGTCGGCGAGGAAGGCCCGGATGGCGGCAGTGGTCTCCGCCGGTGCGCTCAAGTGGGGGCAGTGCCCCGTCGCGGCCAGCTGGGTGAACACGCTGCCCGGGATCTGCCGGTGCACGTACCGGCCCACCCCCTCCGGCGCGATCGCGTCGGCGCTGCACTGGAGCACGAGGGTGGGCACGCACACGCCGGGGAGGTCGGCGCGGTTGTCGGAGAGGAACGTGACCCGGGCGAACTGACGGGCGATGTCGGGGTCGGTGCGGCAGAAGCTGTTGGCCAGCTCCTCGGAGAGCTCCGGCCGGTCGGGGTTGCCCATGATCACCGGCGCCATCGCCCGCGCCCAGCCGAGGTGGTTGCTGTCCAGGGACTCGAGCAGGGCCACGATGTCGGCCCGGGAGAAGCCGCCGGTGTAGTCCTCCTCGTCGACGTACCGGGGGTTGGGGCCGATCATCACCAGGGCGCCGAACAGCCCGGGCGCCTGCTGGGCGGCGAGGACGCCGATCATGGCGCTCACCGAGTGCCCGACGAAGACCACGTCCGCGAGTTCGAGCTCCCGGCACAGCTCGACGACGTCGGCGGCGTACCCCCGCAGCGAGCCGTACTTGGCCGGGTCGTAGGCGGTGAGGTCCGACCGCCCGGCCCCGACGTGGTCGAAGAGGACGACGCGGTGGTCGGTCGCGAACTCAGGAGCGACGAACCGCCACATCTCCTGGTCGCAGCCGTACCCGTGCGCGAACACCATCGGCCGACCGCTGTCGATCCCGGTCACGCGGACCCGGTTCCGCATGATCGCGCTCACCGGCCGACGGTAACCGGGCGGCGCGCCGCTGTCCCCCCGTCCCGTCCCGGCGGAGGGCGTCGGGACGGTACCCGGTCCGGCGGTCCCGGCGGCGGGGTCAGGAGGTCAGTAGCGGGAGGTGCCGCAGTCGGCGCAGCGCTTGCGGGGCGGCTTGGTCTCCCGCTGGCAGTTCGGGCAGGTCCAGGTCGAGCGGTCCGGACGCGGACGACTCGAAGAGCCGGCGGCGCGGCGGGTCGTGCGGTCGGCGGTGGGGACGGTCATGGCCTCCTCCTTCGGTTGTGCACGACCGACGGTACGGAGACGACATGACGTCGAGATGACCTCCGAGTTGCCGTCGCGCTCGCCGACTGTGATCTGCGCACCAGAGGACTCGGCCCCGGGTGCAGTGCCGCTGCACGTCGCCCCAACGGCTACTCCGACGCCTACGGGTTCGACGACAGCGGCGACGGCTACGAGGACACCTGGGCGATCGGCTGGGACGAGGACGGCCTCGTCGAGCGGCTCACCGTCGACACCGACCTGGACGGCTGGGCCGACACCTTCGCCTTCGACAGCGACGAGGACGGCTACGTCGAGGAGGTCGGGGTGGACACGACCGGCAACGCCCTGCCCGACGTGTGGGGCGCCGACTCCGGCCTCGACGGCTCCGTCGACGCGGTGGCCCACGACGTCGACGACGACGGCGCCGCCGACTGGTCGGAGCCGTTCACGACCGCCGCCTCCGCCCACGCGTCGGTGAGGTACGTCTTCGCCGAGGCCGACGGCTGGGTCTACTGGGAGGTCGCTACGGGGTCGGCTACGCCCACGGCCTGACCGCCACCGACCGGGACGGCGAGGGCGGGCCGGCGTCCCGCACCGGCAGCGGGCCGGCGAGCGCGGCGGCCGACCTGCCCGGTGACGACGTCCGGGACCTGCTGCGCTCGCTGACCGACCTGGCCTGACCCCGGAGGGCTGGCCAGACGGTTGCGGAGCGCACCACGATGGGGCCGCCCGTCCGCACTCCCTGGAGGTCCCGTGACACTGACGTCGCCGTCCGCCCGCCCCGACGCCGAGATCGGCCCGCCGCCCCCGTTCGACCCGGAGTGCGCGGTCGCGCTGGAGCAGTTCGCGGAGTTCACCTCGACCCCGCTCACCGCGGAGCTCATCCCGGCGCTGCGGGAGAACCCGCTCACCCCGCGGCCGACCGACGACGAGCTGCGCCGCGGCGGCGCGTTCACCGTCGAGGAGCGGTCGGTGCCCGGGCCGGAGGGCGCGCCCGAGGTCTCGCTGCTGGTCCTCCGGCCCACCGCCGCGACCGGTCCCACCGCGGCGATCTACTCCACCCACGGCGGCGGCATGATCGTCGGGGACAACCGCTCCGGCGTCCTCGGCATGGTCGAGCACGCCGAGGAGCTCGGGATGGCGGTCGTCTCCGTCGAGTACCGGCTCGCGCCGGAGACGCCGCACCCGGGTCCGGTCGAGGACTGCTACGCGGGACTGGTGTGGACCGCCGAGCACGCCGAGGAGCTCGGCATCGACCCGGCGCGGATCGTCGTCGGCGGCGTCAGCGCCGGGGGTGGCCTGGCCGCGGCGCTCGCGATCATGGCGCGCGACCGCGGCGGCCCCGCGCTGCTCGGGCAGCTCCTGCTGTGCCCGATGCTCGACGACCGCAACGACACCGTCTCGGCCCGCCAGATGGCCGGCCGCGGGGTGTGGGACCGGACCGCCAACGACACCGGCTGGACGGCGCTGCTCGGCGACACCCGCGGCGGTCCCGACGTCTCCCCGTACGCCGCCCCGGCCCGGGCCACCGACCTCTCGGGCCTGCCGCCGGCGTTCGTCGACGTCGGCTCCGCGGAGACCTTCCGCGACGAGGACGTCGACTACGCGACCCGCATCTGGCAGGCCAGCGGGGTCGCCGAGCTGCACGTGTGGCCCGGCGGCTTCCACGGCTTCGACGGGTTCGCCCCCGAGGCGGCCATCTCGAAGGAGGCGCGGGAGGCGCGCACCCGCTGGCTGCGCCGGCTACTGGCCGGCTGACGGCGGGACGGCGAGGACGGCGGTGCCGGCGTCGAGGTCGACGGTGCTGTGCGGCGGCGCCCCGTCCCCGACGTCGGCCCGCCGCAGGGGGCGAGGGCGGGGGCCTGTGGTGCGTCGGCGGCGCGGATCGGGAATGGAGGGGCACCATGGGCGATTGCTCCTGAGCCGACACCCCCGACGGAGAGACGCGCAGTGCCGACGACGCAGCCCGAGGTCCATCCCGAGATCGAAGCCGAACAGCAGTACGTCGCCGACCTCTACGGCCGCCTCGACGCCGCCCGTGACCTCGCCGCTCAGCGGCTGAAGCAGGCCATCTCCTGGCCCGCGGTCGATCCGCAGGCGCTGCAGGAGCGCGACGCCACCGTGCGGTTCCAGACCGAACGGGTCACCGCGCTCGACGCCGCCGAGGCGGGCCTGTGCGTCGGCCGGATCGACCGCACCGACGACGGACCGCTCTACATCGGCCGGATCGGGCTGGCCGCCGACGACGCCGGCGGCGACCCCGCGCTGGTCGACTGGCGCGCGCCCGCGGCCCGGCCCTTCTACACCGCCACCCCGGTGCACCCGCTGGGCGTGGCCCGCCGCCGGCACATCCGCACCCGCGGGCGCCGCGTGGTCCGGCTCGACGACGAGGTGCTCACCGACGGGGTCGCCGGCTCCGGCCTGACCGGTGAGGCCGCGCTCATGGCCGCGCTCGACACCGCGCGCACCGGCCGGATGACCGACATCGTCCGCACCATCCAGGCCGAGCAGGACCGCATCATCCGCGCCGACGACCGCGGCGTCCTCGTCGTCCAGGGCGGGCCGGGCACCGGCAAGACCGCCGTCGCCCTGCACCGTGCGGCCTACCTGCTCTACACCCACCGCGAGCGGCTGGCCCGCCGCGGCCTGCTCGTCGTCGGGCCCACGCCGACGTTCCTGCGCTACATCGCCGACGTGCTGCCCTCCCTGGGGGAGACCGGCGTGCTGCTGGCCGGGCTGGGCCAGCTGCGCCCGGGGCTGGACGCGCGCGGCGTCGAGTCGCCGCAGACCGCGGCGGTCAAGGGGCGGCTGGAGATGGTCGAGGTGCTCGAGCGCGCGGTCGCCGACCGGCAGGTGGTGCCCGACGGACCGCGCGAGGTGGTCGTCGACGGCTTCGCGCTGCGGCTGCGGCCGATCGACGTGAAGCGGGCGCAGGCCGGCGCGCGCAAGGCCGACCGCCGGCACAACCTGGCCCGGCCGGAGTTCGCGCGCCGCGTCATCGACACGCTGACCAAGCGCTACGCGGAGCGCATCGGCGCCGACGTCCGCGGCGGGGCGAACCTGCTCGACCGCGAGGACGTCGCCGCCCTGCGCCGGGAGGTCGCCGCCGAGCCCGCCGTCCGGCTGCTCGTCGACGACCTGTGGCCGGTGCTCACCCCCGAGCGGCTGCTCACCGAGCTGTTCGCCGACCCGGCCCGGATCGCCCGCGCCACCCCCGACTGCGGCGACGCCACGCGTGCGCTGCTGCACCGGCCCCGCGGCTCGGCCTGGACCCCCGCTGACGTGCCGCTGCTGGAGGAGGCCGAGGAGCTGCTCGGCTTCGACGACAGCGCGCAGCGGGCCCGCGAGGAGCGCGACCGCCGCCGGCGGCTGGCCCAGGCCCAGGAGACCCTCGACGTCCTGCACGGCTCGCGCTCGATCGACCTCGAGGACGAGCACCTGGAGGCCGAGGTGCTCAGCGCCGGCGACCTGATCGGCGCCGAGGAGCTCGCCGAGCGGCAGCGGGCCGTCGACACCCGCACCACCGCCGAGCGGGCCGCCGCCGACCGCACCTGGACCTTCGGGCACGTCGTCGTCGACGAGGCGCAGGAGCTCTCGCCGATGGCGTGGCGGCTGCTGGTCCGCCGCTGCCCGACCCGCTCGATGACCGCCGTCGGCGACCTCGCCCAGACCGGCTCGCTCGCCGGTGCCGCCGCCTGGGACGAGACGCTGGGCCCGCACGTCGGCGACGCCTGGCGGCTGGAGCAGCTCACCGTCAACTACCGCACGCCGGCCGAGATCATGGCCGTGGCCGCCGACGTGCTCGCCGCCGCCGGCACCGGAGCCGCCGCGCCGCGCTCGGTGCGCCCCGGCACCGCCGCGCCGTGGGCGGAGGTGACCGGCGAGCAGGGGCTGGCCGGCCGGGTCGCGGCGCTCACCGCGGAGCTGGCGGAGCACGAGGGCACCACCGCGGTGGTCGTCCCGGCGAGCCGGGTGGCCGAGGTCGCCGCCGCGGTCGCCGGGAGGGTGGACGGCGTCTCGAGCGGCCCGGACGCCGACTCCTCACTGGGCCCGGTGGTGATCACCCCGACCGAGGCCAAGGGACTGGAGTTCGACAACGTGCTGGTCGTCGACCCGGCGCGGGTCCTCGACGAGGGGGTGCGCGGGCACAACGACCTCTACGTCGCCCTCACCCGCGCCACCCAGCGGCTCGCCGTCCTCTCCCCCGGCGCGCTGCCGGCCGAGCTGGCCCGCCTGTCCTGTAGAACGGCCGAAGTGGCCACGAAGGCCGCCCACCGGCGGCCTTCGTGGCCACTTCGGCCGGCGTAGCGGGGCTCAGGGGTGTCCGGCGTGCCGGTGCCGGGCCAGCGCGTCGAGGCCCTCCTTGACGCCGCACAGCGTCGCCGCCGCCACCAGCAGCAGCGCGCCGACGCCGACGAGGGCTGGGCCGCTCATCGAGGCGATGTCGAGCTCGGCCCACACGACGCCGGCGACCAGCGCGAGCAGCCCGACGACACCCACTGCCGCCGCCCACCTCTTGCACATCCGCGCCTCCCGACCCGATCGCCCCTGATCTGACCACGGGCCGCCGACACCCGGGAGTCGCCTCCCGCGTGCCCGCTGCGGAGCGCGACCGCACCGCTGCGCTCACGCCGGGCCCCGGACGCGCAGCACGACCCCCGACGCCGGGATCGCGGGGATCCGCCGCAGCGAGATGGTGAGGTCCTGGTCGGGGACGTCGACCGGCAGCCGGGCCAGCCGGACGGCCAGCGCGGCGAGCACCGCGACGACGATCTGCTCTCCGGGGCAGCGGTGGTTGGTGCGCGGGTCGCCCGCCCCCTGCGGCACCAGCTCGAAGGCGCCGATCTCCCGGTCGAGGAAGCGCTCGGGGCGGAAGGCGTAGGGGTCGCCCCACAGGTCCGGGTCGTGGCCCTGCCCGTAGAGGTCCAGCAGCACCATCGCGTTGCGCGGGATCCGCTCGCCGTCCCACTCGACCTCGCGCGGCGCCCGCCCACCGATGAACGGCGCGAACGGGTAGAACCGCCGGACCTCGTGCGCCCACGCCTCGGCGAAGGCCGGGTCGCCGGACGCCAGCTTGCCGCGGTACTGCGGCCACCGGACCAGCGCGTGCCCGGAGAAGGCGACGAACCAGCTGATCGCCACGGTGGGCCGGACGACGTTGAGCAGCTCGACGGCGGCCGTGTGCGGGTCGAGCCGCTCGCCGTCGGCGTCCCGGTGCCGGGCGACGACGTCGACGACCGACCCCGCGGGCACCGTCGTCCCGCCGTCGCGCACCTCCTCGACCAGCCGCGCCAGCCGGGCCTCCTGCCGCCCGCGGGAGCGGCGGGCCCGCCAGTGGCGCGGTCCTCCGGTTGCGAAGCCGTCGACCATCGCGGTGAGGTCCCGGGCCACGCCGGGCACCTCGTCCTCGGCCAGCGGGACGCCCGCCCAGTCGCAGACGGCCCGGGTCAGCACGACCCGCGCCTCGTCGAAGAGCACGATGTCGTCCCGCGCTGTCCAGCCCGGCACCGCGGCGTCCCAGGCGGCGGTGACCCGCTCCACCAGCGGCGGGATGCGCCGGGGGTCCATCAGCAGGGCCACGAACATCGCCTTCCGCACGCGGTGTGCGTGCCCGTCGAGGGTGTGCACCGCGCCCTTGCCGAAGAGGGTGCCCTGCACCGGTTCCGGGATGGCGTGCGCGCGGCGGACGTGGTCCTCGTCGTAGAGGAAGCGGGCCGCCTCGGGGCCCTCGATGCCGAACGTCGGCAGCCCGCCGAGCCGGGTGGCCACGGTGCGCCGGCCTCGCGCCCGGCGCTCGTCGGGCAGCCAGGCGTAGCCCTTGGCCAGCATCTGGACGCTGTTGTCGAGGCGGGGACGGCGCATGGCAGCAGCCGTGCCCAGGCCCCCAACCGGTCACACAACGGGCTGAGGTGAGCCCGCGGCCCCTCTGCAGGAGAAGGACCCCGTCCCCCTCCCCTTGCATCCTCGGGGCGAGCCTCCGGACGGGGCCGTGGGCGTGGGGGCAGAGGGGTCCCTCCCTCAGCCGGGCCGCTGCTCCTGGACGCGGTCGTCGCGCCGGTCAGTGGCCTCGTCGGGCGGCGGGCTCCCCGCGCGGCTCCGGGAACCGAGCCTGCGCAGCAGCGCGGCGACCTCCCCGGCGGCCGAGCTGCTGGTCTCCCCGGGTATCACCTGCTCGACGTGCCCGAGCGCCTCGGCGAGCGCCTGCTCCTCCTCGTCGAGCATCCCGCGGTAGGCCGGGTCGAGCAGGTAGCCGGTGGGCGGCGTGGACAGGCAACCGATCAGGTCGAGCACGACCTCGAGCAGGCGCGCCGCCTCGGCCGAGGAGGCGTCGGCCGGCGACATCGCGACGGTCGCCACGTCGCGCTCCCACAGCCGCGCCCGCGCCGGGTCCTCGCGGAGCGCCAGCACGGTGCCGTTGCGCCCGCGCGGACACGCCCCGGGCGCCTGGATCGCGCTGCGCACCTGGTGAGCGATGCGGATCAGGTCGTCGTCCAGCATCGAGGTCCCGACGAAGAGCACGTGCCGGGTGAGCAGCAGCGAGTGCAGCACGCCGGCCAGCGCGGCCCGGGTGTCGCCGAGCTGCAGGTACTCCTCGCGGGTCAGCACGATGCTCTCCGGGTGCGCGGCGTCGCCGTGCAGCTTGAGCAGCCACGGCCGGCCCGGCTCGGCGTCGTCGAAGGGCAGCACCGACAGCGCCCGGCCGATGTCGCCGGCGGCGGCCTCGACCAGCGGGTCGTAGTTGGTGGTCACGAACTCCTGCACGGGCAGGTCGGCGATCAGCGCGTGGGCGAGCGCGTACCGGCCGGGGCCGAACCGCTCCTTGACGAAGCCCTCCAGCGGCTCGCGGCCGAGCTCGCGGGCGAGCAGCGCAGCGGCGTCCTGGGCGGGCAGCCGGGCCAGTCCGGCGCGCAGCACCTCGTCCAGCCCGGACTGCGCGGCCAGCTCGTCGAGCAGCTGCTCCCAGGTCGGCAGGCCGGCCGCGGCGCTCACCCCGGCGCCGACGAACGCCGCCAGCTGCCCGCGGCGGGCCCGCTCGCCGAGGTCCTCGGCCAGCTCGCGCAGGTGCCCGGGGAGGTCCCAGCCGCCGTCCTCGCCACGGCGGACCCGCTGCGCCGCGGCGAGGTCGCTGGGCCCGCGCAGCACCAGCGCGACGTCGAGGCCGTGCCCGGCGGCCGCCTCGCGCAGCACCGGCAGCAGGCGCTGCAGGAGCTCCCCGCGGCGGCCGGCGGCGCCGCCCCAGCCGGTGCCCAGGGCCGGCAGCGCCACCAGCCGGCGGGCGCGGCCGTGCACCGGCTCGGTCACCTCCCGCCGGGCGACGGCGGCCAGCGCCTCCCGGGCGCCGTCGAGCAGCCACGGCAGGGCGTCGTCGCCGTCGTCACCGTCGACGGTGTCGACCAGCCACAGGTTCGGCTGCCGGTCGCCGGGCACCTCGAGGACCCGCTCCTCGCCGTCCCACCGCAGGGCCAGGCAGACGCCCTCGCCGTCCTCGTCGGCGACCAGCTCCGCGGGCAGCAGCTCCCGCCACCCCGCGGTGACCCGCAGGGCCCGGTCGGTCGGCACGAGGACGTCGTCGCACACCAGGTGGCGCAGGTCCGCGCCGACGACGAAGACGTGTCCGCTCACGCAACGGGGGTTCCCGGCGGAGCGTCCCGCTAACCGGAACGAGGTCGACCGCGGCGTCAGCCGAGGGCGCCGCAGCCCCCCGCGCCGCAGGCACACCCGGCGCACGCCGCGGGCCGGGCCGGGGCCGGCGGCCGCTGGGCCACGGTGCGCAGGTTCGCCGCGCCGACCAGCAGGAACACCCCGAGCAGGCCGACGCCGAGCGCCGCGACGACGGTCGCGCCGTCCGCGGCCCGGCCCCAGCCGGTGACCGCACCAGTGACGACCAGCAGGCCCGTCACCAGCGCCCACCACACGAGCGCGGCCGAGCCGCTGCGGCGCGCCGCGCCGCGCCGGCGCAGCAGCACCAGGGCGCCGGCCAGCAGCCCGGCCGGGACGCCGACCAGCAGCACCCACCCGGCGGCGGACGCCGAGAGCAGCGCCACGGCGAGCGCGGCGAGTCCGGCGACGACCGCGACGGCGGCCGCGCCCCGCGACCGCCCCCGGGCGAGGAGCACGCCGCCGCGGGCGGCGGCCAGCGCACCGATGCCACCCAGCAGCAGCCGCGCACCGGCGGCGTCCCAGAACACCGCCACGACGGCCACGGCCAGCAGGGCGACCCCGCCGGCGAGCCACCGCGGCCAGGACCGGCGGGCCTCCTCGGGGGTCGTCCGCTCCGCCGTCAACACCGATGCGCCGTTCGCCACGGGAGCCAGTGTCCCTCACCCCGCCCCCCGCGCCCGGGGCGTCCCCGGCGTGCGGGCGCCAGCCGTGTCACGCTGCGCTGCGCACGAGACGGCGGAACGGGGGCGGTGTGGCGGCGGAGGCGGAGCCGGCGGACGGGGAGGCCGTGCCGGTGGTGCACCGGGCGGCGCGCAGCACCGCGCTGCGGCACGTGGCCCGGCTCGGGCTGGTCGGGTACGCGCTCGTGCACCTGCTGGTCGCCTGGCTCGCCCTGCAGCTGGCCTGGCACGCCGGGCATTCCCCGGGCACCGGCGACCCCGTCGACCAGAGCGGGGCGATGGCGCTGCTCGCGGCGTCGCCGGTCGGCCGGGGACTGCTGTGGGCCCTGACCGTCGGCCTGGCCGGGCTGTGCGCGTGGCAGGCGGTGGAGGTGCTGCGGCACCACACCGCGCCGCCCGACCCGGGCCCGGCCCGCCGCGCCGCCCTGGTCCAGCTCGGCAAGACCCTCGGCACCGCGGTCGTCTACGGCTTCCTCGCCGTCTCCGCCGCCCGGACCGCCCTCGGCGACGGGCAGCGGCCGGCCGACGGCGAGCGGGCGGTGCGCGGCGTCCTGGCCTGGCCCGGCGGCCAGGCGCTGGTCGTGGCCGTCGGCCTGGTCGTCGTCGGCATCGGCGTCTACCAGGTCCGCAAGGGACTGCGGTCGGACTTCCTCGGCGAGATCGACCTGAGCACCGTCTCCCCCGCGCTCTGCACGTTTACCCATCGGTTCAGCCAGGTCGGCTTCGTGCTCAAGGGGGTGGCGTTGGTGCTGGTCGGCGGGGTGGTCGCGTGGGCGGCGGCCACGTTCGACCCCGCGGCGGCCACCGGGCTGGACGGCGCGCTGCGGACCGTCGCCGCCGAGCCGTACGGCACCTGGGTGCTGACGGTCCTCGCGGCCGGGCTGGCGTCGTTCGCGGTGTACTGCCTGGCCCGCGCCCGGCACCCCCGCGGGTAGCTCACAGGCCGTGGCGCCGGTCGCCGGCCACCGGCTCGCACAGCCGCGCCTCGGACGCCGGCGAGAACGGGTCCCGGAGGGCGGCGACCGCGGCCCGGGTCTCCTCCTCGACCAGGTCCGCGTTGACCTGCGCGGCCGCCGCCGCACCCGCAGCCGCGGCGGCACCCACCTGGGCGGACAGGTCCGTGACGTTGCCCGCCGCCCACACGCCCGGCACCGCGGTGCGCCCGGTCGCGTCGGTGGGGACGTGCTCGCCCATCCCGGACGGGTGCTCCTCCGGCCGCAGCCCCAGGTCGGCGAGGAAGCCGGCGCGGGCCCGCATCCGCGACGCGACCACCACCGCGTCGCGGGCGACCTCCCGGCCGTCGGCCAGCCGCACCCCGGCGAGGCGGTCGCCGTCGACCTCGAGGGCCGCCACCTCGCCGTCCACCACGGGGATGCCGCGGGCCGCCAACTGCTCGGCCTGCTCGTCGGTCGGCGGCCGGGTGTGCGCGAAGAACGTCACGTCGGCGCTCCACTGCCGGAACAGCAGCGCCTGGTGCACCGACATCGGTCCCGTCGCCAGGACGCCGATGGCGCCGTCCCGGACCTCCCAGCCGTGGCAGTACGGGCAGTGCAGCACGTCGTGCCCCCACCGTTCGCGCACGCCCGGCACGTCCGGCAGCTCGTCGACCAGCCCGGTGGCCAGCAGCAACCGGCGGGCGCGGAAGCCCCGGCCGTCGGCCAGTGTCACCGTGAAGCCGCCGTCCGCGCGGGTCACGCCGGCGACCTCACCGTCCACCACCTGCCCGCCGTAGCCGCGGACCTCCGCCCGGCCCCGCGCCAGCAGCTCGGCCGGCGGGACGCCGTCGCGCGCCAGGAGCCCGTGCACGCCCGACGCGGGGGCGTTGCGCGGCGCGCCCCCGTCCACGACCACCACCGACCTCCGCGCGCGGGCGAGCACCAGCGCCCCGTTGAGCCCCGCGGCCCCACCGCCGACCACCACCACGTCACAGGCCTGCTCCGCCTGACCGGTCATCGCGACCACCTCCGCGACGACTGTGCGAGCCGATGCGCCACCCTGGCAAACTTCGTTGCTGTGATGGCAAAATCGGCGATCGTGGACGACGACCTCGACCAGGCCCTCGACGCGGTCGGTCCCCGGCTGCGCGAGCTCCGCATGCGGCGGGAGACCACGCTGACCGAGCTGTCGGCGGAGACCGGCATCTCGGTGAGCACCCTGTCCCGGCTGGAGTCCGGGACCCGCCGGCCGACCCTCGAGCTGCTGCTCCCCCTCGCCCGGGCGCACGGCGTCACCCTCGACGAGCTCGTCGACGCACCGCCCACCGGCGACCCGCGGATCCACCTGCGCCCGGTCACCCACCACGGCATGACCATGCTGCCGCTGACCCGCCGGGCCGGTGGGATCCAGGCGTACAAGCTCGTGCTGCCCGGGGGCGAGCGGGAGCCGGAGCTGAAGACCCACGAGGGCTACGAGTGGGTGTACGTCCTCGACGGCCGGCTGCGGGTCGTCCTCGGCGAGCACGACCTGGTGCTCGCCCCGGGCGAGGCGGCCGAGTTCGACACCCGCGTCCCGCACTGGTTCGGAGCCGCCGGGCCCGAGCCGGTCGAGTTCCTCAGCCTGTTCGGCCGGCAGGGCGAGCGGGCCCACCTCCGCGCCCGCCCGCGGAGCCCCCGGCGCTGACCTGGGGTTCCGACCGGCGGGGCAGCCGCTCCTGTGCCACGCTGGGCGTTCCCACCACGTGGGACGACGGGAGGAGCGGGCATGAGCAGCGGGCGCGGGACGACCGGCTCGGACACGGGTTCGGCGGACCGGGTCGGCACCAGGGGCCGGGCCGACGCCGGCGAGGCACTGGAACACCTGGCCCGGGTCGGGCTGGTCGCCTACGGCGTCGTCCACCTGCTCGTCGCCTGGCTGGCGCTGCAGCTGGCCTGGGGTGGGGGCGGCGGAGAGGCCGACCAGTCCGGCGCGATGGCCACCCTCGCCGACTCGCCCGTCGGCACGCCGCTGCTGTGGGTCATCGCCCTCGGGCTGATCGCGCTGGCCGTGTGGCAGGGGGCCGAGGTCCTGCGCTGGCGCCTCGGCCTGTCGGCGTCCGGGGACCTGCGGAAGAAGGCGATCACGAAGATCGTCAAGTCGGTCGCCAAGGCCGTCGTGTACCTCGCGCTGGCGGTGCTGGCGCTGCGCTTCGCCACCGGCGGCGGACAGTCCAGCGCCGCGCAGCAACAGCAGCAGACCGCCGGCGTCTTCGGCTGGCCCGGCGGCCGGTGGCTGGTCGGGATCGCCGGGCTGGTGGTCGTCGGCATGGGCCTCCACCTGGTCTACAAGGGCGTCTCGAAGCGGTTCCTCAAGGAGATCGACCTCGTCCAGGCCCCGCCCAGGACGCGGGCCCTGGTCGAGAAGCTGGGCATGGTCGGCTTCCCCGGGAAGGGCATCGCGCTCGCCGTGGTCGGCGGGTTGCTGGTGTACGCGGCGCTCACGTTCGACCCGGCCAAGGCCAGCGGGCTCGACGGCGCCCTGCGGACCATCCTCGACGCGCCCTTCGGGCAGTGGCTGCTCACGCTCGTGGCGATCGGCATCGCCGCGTTCGGGGCGTTCTGCTTCGTCCGCGCCCGCTACCCCGAGCGCACCTGAGAGAGGACCCCGTCCTCCCCACCCCTCGCACGCTCAGGGCGGGACCCGGGACGGGGCCGTCAGAGCTCGCGGACGTGCTGGAGGCGGTGGGGGCAGCGGGATCCTTCCTCACACCCGCTCGAACAGCGCGGCCAGGCCCTGGCCGCCGCCGATGCACATGGTCTCCAGGCCGTACCGGGCGTCCCGGCGGGCCATCTCGCGGGTGAGGGTGGCCAGGATGCGCCCGCCGGTGGCGCCCACCGGGTGGCCCAGCGAGATGCCCGAGCCGTTGACGTTCATCCGCTCGAAGTCGGACTCGGTGAAGCCCCACTCCCGGGTCACCGCGAGGACCTGCGACGCGAAGGCCTCGTTCAGCTCGATGAGGTCGACGTCCTTGAGCGCGACCCCGGCCAGGTCCAGCGCCTTGGCCGTCGCCGGCACCGGGCCGATGCCCATCGTCTTCGGCGGGACGCCGCCCACGCCCCAGGAGACCAGCCGGGCCAGCGGCCGCAGCCCCAGCTCGGCCGCCTTCTCCGGGAAGGTCACCACGCACACCGCCGCGCCGTCGTTCTGACCGCTGGCGTTGCCGGCGGTGACGGTGGCCTCGGGGTCGTCCTTGCCGAGGATCGGCCGCAGCTCGGCGAGGGTCTCGACGCTGGAGTCGGGGCGGATGTGCTCGTCGCGGTCGACGACGGTCTCGCCCTTCCGGCTCTTGACCGTCACCGGCACGATCTCGTCGGCGAACCGCCCCTCCTCGGTCGCGGCCGCGGCGCGCTGGTGGCTGCGGACGGCGTACTCGTCCTGCTCCGCGCGCCCGATCTGGTACTCCCGGCGCACGTTCTCCGCCGTCTCGAGCATGCCGCCCGGCACCGGGTGGTTCTGGCCACCGGCGGTCACCCGGCCGCGGGCCAGGCCGTCCTGCAGCATCACGCCGGGCCCGGCCTTGACGCCCCAGCGCACGGCGGTGGTGTAGAAGGGCGCGTTGCTCATCGACTCCGCGCCACCGGCCAGGACGACGTCGGAGGCGCCGGACTGCACCTGCATGGCGGCGTAGACCACCGCCTGCAGGCCCGAGCCGCAGCGCCGGTCGATCTGCAGCCCGCTCGCGGTCACCGGCAGCCCGGCGTCCAGGGCGGCCACGCGGCCGAGCGCCGGGGCGTCCATCGTCGGGTAGCAGTGGCCGAGGAGGACGTCGTCCACCGACTCCGGCGGCAGCCCCGTGCGCTCCATCACCGCACGGATGACCGTCGCGGCCAGCTCCTGCACCGGTACGTCACGGAGCGAGCCGCCGAAGCCGCCCACCGGGGTCCGCAGGGGCTCGCAGATGACCGCATTCCGCACGGGGTCCTCCTCGTCAGACTGTGCTCGACCGGCCTGAGTCTGCCCCTGCCGGGCCCGCCCGGGAGCGGCGGCCTCCCCTCCCGGGGCCGGGAGTGTCCCTAGGGTGCCCTCGTGCCCTGGAGGCGAGCGGTCGTCACGTTGTTCGCGGTCGCCGCGGGCACGAACGTCCCGACCCCGCTGCTGCTCGTCTACCAGGAGCGCCTGGGACTCTCGGCGGAGGTGCTGACGGCGCTGTTCGGCTGCTACGCCGCCGGCCTGGTGCCCGCGCTGTTCCTCGCCGGCCCGCTGTCCGACCGGCTGGGCCGGCGCCGGGTCGCCATCCCGGGGGTGGCCCTCTCGGGGCTGGCGTCGCTGGCCTTCGCCGCGGCCGGGGAGTCGCTGGCGCTGCTGTTCGCCGCCCGCTTCGCCCAGGGCGTGGTCAGTGGGGCGGTGTTCAGCGTGGGCAGCGCCTGGGTCGCGGAGCTGTCCGCCGCCTCCGGGGAGGCCGCGGGAGGTCGCCGGGCGGCGGTCGCGATGACGGCGGGCTTCTCCCTCGGCCCGCTCACCAGCGGACTGCTCGGCGCGTTCGGCCCGGCGCCGACCGTGCTGCCCTACCTCGTCCACGCGGTGCTCGTGGCCGCAGCGCTGGTCCTGGCCGTGCGGCTGCCCGAGACCGTCGACGTCCGCGCAGGCGCGGGCCGGGCCGCCGGGATCCCGGCCGCGCCGCTGCTCCCGCCGGGCAGCGCCCTGTTCGCCGTCACCGTGGTGGCACCGGTGGCCGTCTGCGTCTACGCCTTCCCGTCCGCGATGATCTCTGCCGTCCCGCTGCTCGGCGAGCTGCCCGCCGGGGGTGTCGCGGTCACCGGCGTCCTCGCCGGGGTCACGCTCGGCGCCGGCACCCTGGTCGCCGGCCTGCAGCGCCGCCTGGGCCCGTGGACCGCCGTCACCGGTGCGGCCCTCGGCGCGGTCGGCTTCGGCGCGGCCGCGGTCTTCGTCGCCACCGACCAGTGGCCGTGGCTGCTCGCCGCGGCTCCGCTGCTGGGGTCCGGTGGCGGCCTGTGCCTCGCGGCCGGGCTCACCGTCACCGGACGGCTGGCCGCGCCCACCCGGCGGGGCGAGCTCACGTCGGTCTTCCTCGCCTGCGCCTACCTCGGGTTCGCCGTGCCCTTCCTCATGGCCAGCGCCGCCCGGGCGGCACCCCCGCAGGTGCCGCTCGAGGTCGCCGCGCTGCTCACGGGCCTGCTCGCCGTCCGGCTGGTCCCCGTCGCCCGGCGCGGGGCGCTGTAGCCCCTGGACGCCCGACGGCGCCCCCTCCCCGGGAGGAGGGGGCGCCGTCCGTGCAGGGTCAGGGCACGTTCATCCCGCGAGTTCGGTCGCGACCTCCCCCTCGAAGGCCTCCTGCACGACCTGGGCCCCGCCGGGGACGTCGGCCGGCCGGAGGATGATGCTCTGCGTGCTCGGGGACACCCCCGTCTCGAAGCCCTGGATCGGCACGAGCAACCCCTCGGTGTCGATCTCGGTGAGCTCACCGAAGGCGGCCAGCACGCCCTCGCGGGTCAGGTCGCCGCTCTCGCACGCGGCGTCGAGCACCTGGTTCATCACGTCGCCCATCGCGTACCCGAAGATCGCGCCCAGGCTGGGCGTGGTGTTCGGGTAGCTCTGCTGGTACTGCTGCAGCAGCTCGGGCTGCGCGTCCCAGGCGGTGATCGGCGAGGCGACGTACAGGTTGTCCCGCAGCGCCTGCGCCGACGGGCCCTGCAGGAGGCCGGGTGCGAAGACCGGGTTGCTGCCCAGGATGGGCACGTTGAGCCCCTGGGCCGAGGCGACCGCCGCCGCCGAGGCGGTCTGCGCAGGGGCGACGGTCAGCACGATCGCGTCGACGCCGGCGGCGGCGAACTGGGTGATCTGTGCCGACATGTCCTGGTCGGTGGACTTGATCTGCGCGGGGATCACCGTGAGGTTGCGCGCCTCCGCCACCGCCTCGCTGCCGGCCAGGCCGTTCTCGCCGTACTCGCCCTCGAAGTAGATGTGCCCGACGGTGGCGCCGTCCTGCAGCAGCCCCTGGTCGAAGAGGTACTGGTAGCCGTTGGCGATCTCCACGTCGTAGGTCGCGCCGAGGACGCCGGTGCCGGGGATCTCGGTGAGCGTCCGGGCCCACGCCGACGGGAAGTTGACGATCTGGTCGGCCTCGTACTCGGGCGCCAGCGCCGTGTTGATCGGCGACCCGATCGTCTGCTGCATCGCCAGCACGTTGTCCTTCATCCCGCTGTAGAGCTGCACCCCGGTCTGGGGCACGTAGCCGGTGTCCTGGACGTCGAGTTCCACGCTGTACGTGCCGCAGACCTGGTTGTCCTGCCAGTACAGGGTGTTGCCGTTGGTGATGTCCTGGCCGAGGGCGGCGAAGACACCGGTCAGGTCGGTGAGGACGCCCAGCCGGATGGTCGTGCCCTCGACGCCGACGTCCGTGGCGACCTCCCCCGCAGCCCCTCCCCCGCCGCCCCCGCCGCTGTCCGGGGCCTTGGTGCTGCAGCCGGCGGCGACGACGACGGCGGCGGCCAGGACGGAGGCCCCGCGCAGACGCGTACCTGCTCTCATGTGGTGCTGCTCCCTCGTGGGTCGGGTGGAACGGGACTGGTGGAACTCCCGGCCGAGCCCGGGGAGGGGCTCGCGGTCCCGCCGCCGGGGTCACGGCCCCGGCGGCGGAAGCGGTGGGCGAGCCCGGCCAGGCCGCCGGGCTCGAAGAGGATGACGAGGACGATCGCCGCGCCGTAGAGGAAGCGGGCGGCCACGCCGGCCGCGATCCCGCCCTGGCCCGGGGCGCTGACCAGGGGCAGGACGTCGGCGAACTGCTGGAAGACCAGGGGCAGCGCGGTCACGAAGGTCGCGCCGAGCGCCGCTCCCCCGACCGAGCCGAGCCCGCCGAGCACGATCATGGCCAGGTACTGGATGGACACCAGCAGGCCGAACGACTCCGGCGCGATGCTGCCGATCGACAGCGCGTACATCACCCCGGACAGCCCGGCGTACATCGAGCTGACCAGGAACACCCGCGCCTTGTAGGCCTGCACGTTGACGCCCATCACCGACGCGGCCACCTCGCTGTCGCGCAGTGTCTGCAGCGCCCGGCCGGGCCGGCTGCGCAGCAGGTTGCGGGCGAAGACGTAGGCGGCCAGCGCCAGGACCATCCCCAGGTACCACAGCCGCTCGGCCTCCCGGAACGGGACGCCGAGGACGAACAGCTGCGGGTCGTCGTTGCCGAAGGCGAAGCCGAACAGCGAGAACTCGGGGACCGAGCGGCCGTTGAACCCCCCGGTCACCGGCGTCCAGGTGTTGAGCACGTGCACGCCGATGAAGACCAGCCCGAGCGAGGCCACCCCCAGGTAGATCCCGCGCAGCCGCGCGGCCACCGGGCTGAACAGCAGCCCGGCCAGGCCGGCGAGCAGGACGCCCACCACCAGGCCCACGACCGGTGGCAGCCCCAGCCCGCGCAGGGCGGCGCGGGTGCCCAGGCCGCCGGACTCGCCGGAGACGAAGGTGTAGCTGACCGCCCCGACGGCGAGGAAGAACGCGTGCGCCAGGGACAGCTGCCCGCTGGTGCCGACCAGCAGGTTCAGCCCGATCGCCCCGACGATCGCCCCGAAGACCGCGAAGCCGGTGCGCAGCCAGAACTCCTCCACGTACAGCGGCAGCGCCAGCAGCACGACGAGGAGCGCGACCACCAGCAGCGGCCGCAGCCACGACCGCAGGGAGCGCCGCGGGCGGGCGCCGCTCGGTCCCGCCGTCCCGCGGCGCGCGCCGGGAGGCGCGGAGATGGTCCGTTCAGACACGTGTGAGCTCCTTGGTCCCGAACAGCCCCGACGGGCGGACCAGCAGGACGATGATCATCACGACGTAGGGCACGACCTCGCCGAACCCGCGGCCCAGGAACGACAGCTGCTCCTGGTAGCCGGCGGCCAGGGCCTCGGCGATGCCGATCAGCAGCCCGCCGACGAGCGCGCCGCCGGTCGAGTCCAGGCCGCCGAGGATCGCGGCCGGGAAGGCCCGCAGCGCCACGGTGTAGACCGCCGCGCTGACCCCGGGGGTGGGTGCGCCGACCAGGAAGAGCGCGGCCACCGCCGCCAGGACGCCGGCCACGATCCACGCCAGCGCCGAGACCCGGCCCTGCCGGATGCCCATGAGCGCGGCGGCCTCGCCGTCCTCCGCGGAGGCGCGCATCGCCACGCCCCAGCTCGAGTACTTGAAGGCCACGAAGAAGACGACGATCAGCACGCCGGCGACGCCCATCGCGATCAACCGGTTGAGGCTGATGCCGACGCCGCCGATCCGGACCGACTCGCCGCCCCACGGGTGCGGGACGTTGAGGATGTCCGGGCCGATCCGCCGGATCAGCTCGGTCAGCAGGATGATGTCGACGCCGATCGTGACGATGGCGAGGCTGATCACCGGCGCGCCGCGGAGCCGGTTGATGACCAGCCGCTCGATGAGGAACGCGGCCAGCGCGGTCACCAGGATCCCGGCGAGGGCGGCGAGCAGGAACCCGAACGGCTCGGCCAGCCGCGCGATCGTGTAGGCGCCGAGCAGCAGCAGCGACCCCTGCGTGAAGCTGACCACCTCGCTGGCCTTGAAGATGATCACGAAGCCGAGCGCGATGAGCGCGTAGATCGCGCCCAGCGAGATCCCGTTGAGCAGCAGCGACAGGAACTGGGTCACGACGGGCTCCCCGGGGCCTCGTGCGGGTGGTGGGCGACCGCTTCGGAGGGGCTGTCCTCCTCGCCGGACCCCAGGTACGCGCGGATGACCTCGCGGTCGCGCTGCACCTCGGCCGGCGTGCCGTCGGCGATGAGGCGGCCGAAGTCGAGCACGGTGACCCGGTCCGCCAGCGACATGACCATCCCCATGTCGTGCTCGACCAGGATCACCGAGATGCCCAGGGCCGACCGGATCTCCCGGATCGCCTCGGCCATCCGGGCGGTCTCCTCGGCGTTCATGCCGGCGACCGGCTCGTCGAGGAGCAGCAGCCGCGGCTCGATGCACAGGGCCCGGGCGACCTCGACCCGCTTCTGGTCGCCGTAGGACAGCACCCCGACCGGGGTGTGCAGCTTGTCGCCGAGGTCGAGGAACTCCGCGATCTCCCGGATCCGCTCCCCGTGCACCCGCCCCTCGCGGGTCGCCCGCGGCAGGCGCAGCCCCGAGGAGAGGAACCCGGCCCTCGTGAGGTGGTGGCGGCCGAGCATGAGGTTCTCGGCGACGGTCTGGGCCCCGGACAGGGCGATGTTCTGGAAGGCGCGGGCGACACCCACGCCGGCGATCTGGAACGGCCGCATCCGGTCCAGCCGCGCGGCGCCGAACCGGACCTCACCCTCGGCGGCCTGGTAGACCCCCGACAGCACGTTGAACAGCGTCGACTTGCCGGCGCCGTTGGGGCCGATGACCGCGTGGATGGTCCCCGGCGTGACGGTGAAGGACACCTCGTTGAGCGCGCGGATGGCCCCGAAGCGGACGCTGACCCCCTCGACCTCCAGGGGCGGGACGTCGGACCGGGTCGCGGCCTCGTCGACGCCGGCCGCGGTCACGCCGTCCACCGCGAGAGGGTGCGCCGCGGCGCCCGGCGGGCCCGCTGCTCGGGTGCCTCCTCGCCGCCGGAGCCGAGGTAGAGCCGCTGCACCTCGTCGGTGCGGGCGAGCTCGGCGGCCGCGCCGGAGAGGGAGACCCTGCCGACGTCGAGCACGTAGGCCCGGTCGGCCACGCCGAGCGCCATCGTGGCGTTCTGCTCGACCAGGAGCACCGACGTCCCCTGCCGGTTGATCTCGGCGATGACCTCGCCGATCTGGCCGATGACGCGGGGCGCGAGCCCCAGCGACGGCTCGTCGAGCAGGAGCAGCTTCGGGCTGGCCATGAGCGCCCGGCCGATGGCCAGCATCTGCTGCTCGCCGCCGGAGAGCAGCCCCGCCCGCTGCGAGCCGCGCTGCTGGAGGACGGGGAACAGGTCCCGCACCCGGGCGAGGGCGGCGGCCTTGGCCGCCCGGTCCCGGTTGCCCATGCCGCCGGCCCGCAGGTTCTCCTCCACGGTGAGCCGGCCGAAGATCCGCCGCCCCTCGGGCACCTGGACCACGCCCCGGCGCACGATCTGCCCGGGGTCGCGCCCGGCCAGGTCGGCGCCCTCGAACCGGACCGTGCCGGCGTCGACCCGGCCGCGGTGCAGCCGCAGGGTGCCGGAGACGGTCCGCAGCAGGGTGCTCTTGCCCGCCCCGTTGCTGCCGAGGACCGCGACGACCGCACCGTCGGGCACCTCCATGGACACGCCCCGGACGGCCTGGACGGCGCCGCCGTAGGTGACCCGCAGCGAGTCGATGGTCAGCACGCCGGCCCCGGCCCACGGGACGGGCCCGACTGGTCACCGCGGTGTGATCTGGACCACATGGCGGGTCACTGTAGGGGGACGAGCGGTCGCGACGCTCCGTCGACACCGCGACCGTGATCGACCGGTGATGGAACGACGCCCGTTCGGACGACGTGTCGCCGTCCGAACGGGCGTGCGGGGGTGCGGGGTGGCCGGCCGGCCGGGTCAGGCGGCGGAGCCGGCTCCGGGCTCGACCTGCTCGACGGCCAGCAGTTCCCAGAGGCCGGTGATCTGCAGCGGGCGCATGACGGCCCGGTTCGAGGCGAGGACACGCAGCCGCAGGCCGTCCTCCTCGGCGCGGCGGTGCGCGGCGGCGAGGACGCAGAGGCCCGCGGAGTCCAGGAAGGTCACCGCGTCGAGGTCGATGGTCATGTCCCGGGCGCCCGCGGCGAAGGCCTCGTCCACGGACCTGCGCAGGGACGGCGCGGAGGAGGAGTCGACCTCGCCGGCGACGGTGAGGCGGACGACCTCCTCGGTGGTGGCGACGTCGATGGAGACGAGGTCGTCGCCGGGTGGGAGGTGGGTAGCGGTCACGGAACGCCTCTCGGGGAGAGCGAACCCGTCCGAGGCCCCCGGCGGTGCGGCCGGGGTGCGGCGAGGAGTCCGGCACGTCGTGCACGGCTGCCTGTTGAACCGCTGCCCTGACGGTAGGGACCCGGCGGCCCGGAAGCAAGGGCCCGTCACCTGGGCGACGACCGTGCGCCCGGGACCGGGCACGCTCCGCCACGCGGGGATACTGGGGGCGTGTCCAAGCGGCTGGTGGTGTGGGGCGGGATCTGGCTGGCGGGGACGGTCGCGGCCTTCCTCCTGCTGGACCCGATCCTGGCCGCCTTCGTCGGGATCCTCGGCCTGTCCCTGTGGGGAGTGGCCCTGCTCTCCTCCGACTGGGAGCGGCACCCCTCCTTCGAGCAGCGCGAGTCCGCCCGGTCGCGCCGCCGCGCCGAGCAGCGGGAGAAGACCAAGGAGGCGCGGGCCCGTGACCGCGCCCGCTGGGAGGCCCACCAGCAGCGCCGGGCCCGCCGCTCCCAGGGCTGAGGCGCGGCGCCGGACGCGGCGAGCGGCGCCGCGGAAAACCGGTCGACGCGGCGGGACGGCGTCCCTACCGTCGTCCCCATGCGGTCCTGAGTGCGCCTGACGCTCCCATCGACGCCCGCGGGTCGAGCACCTGCTCCCCGCCGTCCGCGCCCCGGCACCGACCGGGCGCCGCCTGCCTCTCCCCCCGGCTGCGCGCAGCCCTGCCCTCCTCCGGAGGTCCTGCCATGTCACGCCCCTCCCGCCCCCTCGACGACGCCCCCGCCGCCGCCCGCTCCGCCCTGCCCGGTGCCGAGGCGGCCGCCTTCGACCGCCTCGCGCACGCCGTCCTCGCCAAGCCGGGCGCCGCGCTCGGCGCGGTGCTCCGGGCGCAGCTGCCCGGCACCGAGGGCGTCCGCTGGCTGCACTCGGGAGGCCTGCCGCCCACCGCCCGGGCGGCCGACCTCACTGCCGAGCAGTGGCTGTCGCTGTACCACTGCTGGGCGAGCACCGGCGCCGTCCGGGCGACCGGCGCCCCGGGCGGCCGCACCGGGCGACCGTCGACCCACGGCCACGCCCCCGGCGCGCTGGCGATCCCGCGCTGGGGCAGCTGAGGAGGACCCGCTACCGAGGGAGGCGCCGGCGGCCTACGGGCCGACGGCGTCCTCGGTGGCGAGCTCGCCCGCCCGGTCCGGACGGGCGAACGCCTCGGCCAGTGCCTGGCGCAGCGACCAGGCCCCCGCCCGCCAGGCCAGCGCCCGGCCGAGCGCCGCGGGCGTGCCGTCGACGGAGTCGGGGCCCCGGCCCTCGCCCGGCCACCAGGGCACCGGCCGCCCCCCGGCCCGCAACGGCTCGTGGACGGCGACCTCCCCGGCCAGCTCCGCCACCCCGAGCCGGGCGGCGGCCAACCCCGCCCCGGGGACCTCGGCCCAGCGCAGCCGGCGGGCCGGGCGGCTGTCCACCCGCGCCCGCACCACCTCGGTCGCCAGCGGCAGGTCGAGCAGGTCGGCCACCGGCCCCGGCGCTCCGCCGGCCGGGACGAGCGGGCGGTCGACCAGTGGCTGCAACCAGGGCGCGTCCAGGACGACGGCCTCCTCGGCGGCCACCACGCGGTCCGGTCCGACGCGGACCCGGTCCGGCGGTGCGACGTCCACCCCGTCCAGCGCCCGGGCGAGCCGCGCGTGGACGGTGCGCAGCGTCGCCGGCGGAACGGTCCACCGCGCGTCGCCGAGCCGGTCGAGGAGGTCGAGCGCGCCGTCGACGTCGGCCAGCACGTCGGCCACGGTCGCCGGCGGGCGGAGCAGGTCGAGGAGGGCCGGCTCGGCCTGCGCCGGTTCGTACAGTCCCTGCAGCTCCGTGCCGGCGGGGTGCCGCAGCCGGTCGGGGCGGCGCCCGTCGAGCACCGGGTGGGTGCGCAGCCACCAGCGCAGGTAGCCCGGCACCGCCACCCCGTCGAGCGGCACGTCCGCCCACGCTGCGGCGGGCAGCGCGGCCAGCAACCGCAGCGCGCCCGGCCAGTCGACGACCAGTTCCAGGTCGCGGACGGCGGTGACGGCGGGCCACTGCGGGGGCGGCCCGCCGGGAGGCAGCCGGTCCACCACCGCGTCGGCCCACTCCGCGGCGGCATCGACGTCGAGGTCGTCGGGGTCCTCGGCGGTGGTGAGCGCGAACCCGTCCAGCACGCCGACGGCCCGCAGGACGGCGGGGTCGGAGGACGCGGCGGTCGCCGCGTCGAGCGTGCCGAGGGAGCCCGCCTCGAGGACGGCGGCGAACGGCGAGCCCGGCAGCACCAGCTCACCGGCCGGCGCCCACCCGCCCTCGGCGTCGGGCAGCGCCAGCTCGGCCAGCCACGGCAGCTCGCCGGGTGCGGTGCCCGCGGCCGCGACGAGGGCGAGCACCGCCGCGGCCAGCGCCTCGGGCTCGGCGCCGCCGTCCCACTCGTCCTCCACCGCGTCCATCGACGCCTCGACCGCCGACCGCACGTCCGGGTCGGCGAGCACGCCCGCCGCCGTCGCGGGCCGCGCACCGAGCCGCTCCAGCAGCCGCCGGGCCGCGGGCGGGGCGACGGCGCCGGGCTCGGCCACCCGCAGCCCCAGCGGGCCGAGCCGCTGCGCCGGCAGGCCGGCGTCGGGCAGCAGCACCCCGGCCGGGCCGTGCACCGTGCGGCCGTCGGCCAGCGGCACGGGCAGCGCGGCGAGCTCCTCCCGGTCGGCGCCGTCCAGGGCGGTGTACAGCTGCGCCCACCACGACGCCGGGCGGTCCACCCCGCGCACCGCCTCCACCGCCTCGGCGGTGCCCACCCGCCGCACGCCCAGGGCGGCGAGCGCCGGGGTGTCGCTGCGCCGGGACCAGTCCGCGGGCAGCAGGCCGGGCACCACCCCGGTGAGCGCGGCGACGCGCTCCCCGGTCGCCTCGCCGAGCACCGCCGCGCGGCCGGGCGGCTGCCGCTCCCGCTCGGCGCCGGCCACCGGCAGCCACGCCGTGGCGCGCAGCCGGTCCAGCGCGGCGGCGCCCAGCGCGGCGTCGAGCTCGGCGCCGGCCAGCCCGGCGCGGGGCACCAGCGCGAGCACCGCGGAGCTCCCGGCGAGCCCGGCCAGCAGGTCCGCGTAGGCGTCGGCGGCGACGTCGACCAGCGCGTCGGTGACCGGGCCGGGCAGCACGTGGCGGCGGTCGGGACCGAGCGGGAACGGGGCGACCAGCCGGGCGGGCAGGGTGAGCGGCTCGTCGCTGGGGGTCGGCGCGTGGACCCGCTGCGGCAGCCGCAACGGCGCCGGACGCCCGTCGTCGTCCAGCGGCACCGCCCAGGTCACCGCGTAGCCGCGCCGGCCGCGCTCCTCCACCGGCCGGTCGGCGAACAGCCCGGCCGGCAGCTCACCGGTACGCCGCGCCAGCCGCCAGGTCGTCGTCCCGGCGGCGTCGGTGAGGTCGGCCTCCTCGCCGCGGTGCGAGACGGCGAGCGAGCGGACCGCACCGTCGAGGACGACGTCGACCGCCACCAGCCCCGGCAGCGCCAGCAGCAGCTCGGCCTCGAGCTCCTCCAGCGCGGTGCGGACGGCGGCGACCGACCCGGCGCGCAGCGGCAGCACCACCTCGGTGGCGAACCCCGCGGGCGGGCGGCCCTCGGCCGGCCAGGGCAGCCGCAGCACCGGCACCCCGCCCTCGCGGCGGGTCAGCTCCTCGGCGAGCGCCGGGACGGCGGCGACCTCGGCGCGGGTGCGCGCGGCGCTGAAGGACACCCCGCCGGTGGTGGAGAGCAGCGCCGGCTCGTCGCTGACGGCCAGCACCGCGGCGAAGCCGACCCCGAACCTCCCCACGGTCTGCAGCTCGCCGCGCTTGGCCGAGGCGCGCAGCGAGGCCAGCGCCGAGACGCCGGCCGCGTCCAGCGGCGCGCCGGTGTTGGCCGCGCGCAGCACGCCCGCCCCGTCGCCACCGAGCTCGAGCCGCAGCCGCCCGGGCACGCCCGCCCGCAGCGCGGCGTCGGCGGCGTTCTGGGCCAGCTCGACCAGCAGCCGGTCGCGGTAGCCGCCGCGGACCAGGTCCTCCTCCGCGTTGGCGTCCTCGCGGAAGCGGGCCGGGGAGTCGGTCCACGCCGCGAGCACCCGCCGCCGCAGCTCCGCGGTCTCGAAGGGGTCCGACACGCCGGTCAGCATGGCAGCGGGGCATGGGACCGGCCCGCCCGTGGGTACCCCCGCGGCCGTGAGTGAGATCGACGTCTCCCGGTACCGGCTGCAGGCCCTCCCCGACGACGACTCCGACGAGGACTGGGACGACGACGGCGAGCTCTTCGGCCCCGACGGGGAGCGGGTGGAGACCTGGCGCGAGGGCTACCCGTACGACGAGAAGCTGCCGCGGCGGGAGTACGAGCGGGAGAAGCGCCGCCTGCAGATCCAGCTGCTGCGCCTGCAGGGCTGGGTCAAGGACACCGGGCAGAAGCTCGTCGTCCTCTTCGAGGGCCGGGACGCCGCCGGCAAGGGCGGCACCATCAAGCGCTTCACCGAGCACCTCAACCCGCGCGGCGCCTCGGTGGTCGCGCTGGACAAGCCGTCGGAGCGCGAGCAGACCCAGTGGTACTTCCAGCGCTACGTGCAGTACCTGCCGGCGGCCGGCGAGATCGTGCTGTTCGACCGCTCCTGGTACAACCGCGCCGGCGTCGAGCGGGTGATGGGGTACGCGACCCAGGAGCAGTACGAGCAGTTCATGCGGCAGTGCCCCGAGTTCGAGCGGATGCTCGTCGACAGCGGGGTCCACCTGGTCAAGTTCTGGTTCTCGGTGTCCCGGCGCGAGCAGCGCACCCGGTTCATCGTCCGCGCCATCGACCCGGTGCGGCAGTGGAAGCTCTCCCCCACCGACCTCGCCTCGCTGGACAGGTGGGACGACTACACGTCGGCCAAGGAGGCGGTGTTCGCCGCGACCGACACCGACTTCGCGCCGTGGACGGTCATCAAGAGCAACGACAAGAAGCGCGCGCGCCTGGAGGCCATGCGCCACGTGCTGAACCGGATGCCCTACGAGGGCAAGGACGCGCCGGTGGTCGGCACGCCCGACCCGAACATCGTCGTGGCGGCGGCCGACGTCCTGGAGTCCGACCGCGAGGCGCTGCAGCGGGAGGACCTCGTCCCGGCGCGGTGAGGCCCCTCGGGGAGGATCCCGCAGCGGGCACCCCGCCCGCCGGAGAGGGAGGAGGCTCGCGCATGGCCGGCCAACCCGGGTCCGGTCGGGACGGCGGGAGCACCGCCGTCGTCACGGGAGGCGCCCGCGGCATCGGCCGGGCACTGGCCGAGCGGCTGTCCGCCGACGGTCACCGGGTCACCGTCCTCGACGTCGCGGCCCCCGAGGACGGCGCGACGACGGACTCCCTCGCCTGCGCCGTCACCGAGCCCGACCAACCGGCGACGGCGATGGCCACGGTGGCCGAGCGCGCCGGCGGCATCGACGTGCTGGTCGACAACGCGGGGCTGATCTCGCCCCGCCGTCCCTACCCGGAGTCGGGGAAGGACCAGCTGCTGCGCCACCTCACGGTCAACGCCGTCGGCTGCGCGCCGGCCACCGAGGCGGCGCACCCCTGGCTGGTCACCAGCGACCGCACGATGGCGCAGCAGGCCATCCGCCGGCGGGTCCGGCCCGAGGACCTCGTCGGCCTCGTCTCGTTCCTCTGCGGACCCGATGCCCGCATGGTCACCGGCCAGACGGGCATCTGCGACGGCGGCGGCTACCTGCACTGAGTATTCGAGTCAGCGGAACTCTTGCCGAACCGTCGTCCAAGGAGCGGAACAGCGGTTACCGTCGTCGCCAGTCGGTGGCGCCTGTCACAGAGGGCTGCCACTCCCCGAGAGGAGACCCCGTGCCTGCCCGGTTCCGTTCCGCCGCCGCGCTCAGCGCCGCGACGCTCGTCCTCGCCTCCTGCGGCGGAGGGGACTCCGAGTCCTCCTCCGCACCCGGCGGCGAGGGCGGCCCCACCACCATCACCGTCGCCGACACCGCCGGCGCGCCGCTGAACTTCCTCACCTACGGCCAGCAGCAGGGCCACTTCGAGGACGCCGGCCTGGAGCTGGAGATCTCCGCCTCCGCCGGCGGGGCCACCGTCATCCCCCAGCTGCTCGGCGGCGACCTGGACGTCGCCGGCTCCAACATCGTCTCCGTCCTCGTGGCGGCCGAGCAGGGCCTGCCGGTGCGCATGGTCGCCGGCGGCACCAGCACGGCGGAGGACCCGGAGCAGGACTTCTCCGCGCTCATGGTGGCCCCCGACAGCCCGGTCACCGACATCTCCCAGCTGGAGGGGCAGCGGATCGCGGTCAACACCCTGCGCAACATCAACGACGTCGTCGTCGGCGCGATGCTGGAGGACGCCGGGCTGGCCCCCGACAGCGTCGAGTTCGTCGAGCTGCCCTTCCCCGACATGGCCCCGGCGGTGCTCGGTGGTGACGTCGCCGCCGCCGTGGTCATCGAGCCGTTCGTCACCGCGGCCGAGCAGCAGGGCATGAAGATCGTCGGTCACCCCTACTCCGAGCTGCGGCCCGGCCTGCAGATCGGCACCTACGTGATGAGCGCCCAGGCGGTGCAGGAGAACCCCGAGCTGGCCGAGGCCTTCCTGGCGGGCGTGCAGGCCACCGCCGACTCCATCCGGGAGGACCCGGAGGCGTTCCGCGCCGCGCTGCCGGAGATCAGCGACATCTCCCCCGAGCTGGCGTCGCAGGTCCGGATCAACACCTGGCAGGGCGCGACCGACCGCGAGTCGGTGGAGCTGATCCAGGACCGGATGGTCAGCTACGGCCTGATCGAGGCGCCGGTCGACCTCGACGAGGTCGTCGTCGGATGACCGGGCAGACCGAGCAGATCGCGCAGACCGTGCAGACGCAGGTCGCCGTCGTCGGCGGTGGGCCGGTCGGGACGGGGCTGGCCATCGCCCTCGGCCAGCGGGGGATCCGCTGCGCCGTGATCGAGCGCCGCCCCGAGCCGCAGCCGGTGCCGAAGGGGCAGAACCTGACCCAGCGGACGATGGAGCACATGCGCGCCTGGGGCGTCGAGGACCGCGTGCGCGCGGGCCGGCGCATCCCCACCGAGTACGGCATCGGCGGCATGACGGCCTACGGCTCGCTGCTCGGGCCGTACGCCTACGACTGGCACCGCCGGGCCGCCGTCCGCCGCTTCTACGCCGCGGACAACGAGCGCCTCCCCCAGTACGCCACCGAGGCGGCGCTGCGCGAGCGCCTCGCGGAGGTCCCCGCCGTCTCGGTCCACTACGGCTTCAAGGCCGAGGAGGTCACCCAGGACGACGGGGGCGTGCGGGTCCGGGCCACCGACACCTCCGGCGGGGTCCTCGAGGTCGAGGCCGAGTACGCGGTGGGCTGCGACGGCGCCCGGTCGCTGGTCCGCGAGGCGGCCGGCATCCCGCAGACCCGCTCGGACCACGACCAGCTGATGGTGCTGCTCGTCTTCCGCTCCCGGCAGCTCGACGGCCTGCTCGAGCGCTACCGCGGCCGGTCGTACTTCAACGTGCTCAACCCGGAGCTGGAGGGCTACTGGCAGTTCCTCGGCCGCGTCGACGCCCAGGAGACCTGGTTCTTCCACGCGCCGGTCGACCGGGAGACGACCGACGCCGGGACCGACTTCCGCCCGCTGCTCTTCCGCACGGTCGGGGCGGAGTTCGACGTCGAGTTCCAGCACGTCGGCTTCTGGGACCTGCGGTTCGCCCTCGCCGACCGCTACCGCGCCGGCCGGCTGTTCATCGCGGGCGACGCCGCGCACAGCCACCCGCCGTACGGCGGCTTCGGCATCAACACCGGGTTCGAGGACGCCGCGAACCTCGCCTGGAAGCTCGGGGCGGTGCTGGAGGGCTGGGCGGGCGAGGGCCTGCTGGACTCCTACGACGCGGAGCGGCGGCCGGTCTTCGCCTCGACCCGGGACGACTTCATCAACCGCTCGATCGAGGTCGACCGGGACTTCCTCGCCGCCCACGACCCCGAGGAGGACCTCGCGGGCTTCGAGGCCGCCTGGGAGGAGCGGGCCTCGGGCTCCCCCGAGGAGGTCGACGCGTTCGAGCCCAACTACGAGGGCTCACCGATCGTGGCCGGGGACGGGAGCGGGACGCCGAGCGCCCTGGGCCGGCACGAGACCCGCGCCCGGGCCGGCCACCACCTGGCCGCCCAGCCCGAGGGCGCCGACGTCGACCTGTTCGACCACCTGACCGGCGGCGGGTTCGTGCTGCTGCGCGCCGGGACGGGCGGGGCCGAGCTGGTGGCGGCCGCCGAGAAGGCGTCGGTCCCGCTGCGCGTGGTGGACGTCGGCGCCGACGTCCGGGCCGCCTACGGCGCGGACCTGGTGCTGGTCCGGCCCGACCAGTACGTCGCCTGGGCCGGCGACGCCGTCGAGGACGCCGAGGGCGTCCTCGGCACGGCCATCGGGCGCGCCGCCCGCTGACCGGGACCGCGACGCACGACGAGTGAGGCACGACGAGTGAGGCACGACGAGTGAGGCACGACGAGTGAGGCCCCCTGACCTGCCGGTCAGGGGGCCTTCCTCGTGGCGCGGGGACGCGGTCAGACGAAGTGGCGCAGGACGATCGTCGCCACGCAGGCCGGCTTGCTCGCGCCCTCGACCTCGAAGGTGGCCGTCTGCAGCGTCTGGATCACACCGTCGGCGACGTCGGTCACCGAGTCGACGGTGGCCTTGGCGCGCAGTTTCGCGCCGACCGGCACCGGCGACGGGAAGCGGACCTTCTCGGTGCCGTAGTTCACGGTCAGCTTGAAGCCGGTGTACTGCATGAGCTCCGGCGCGAACCGCGGCCACAGCGACAGCGTCAGGTAGCCGTGGGCGATCGGACCGCCGAAGGGGCTCTCCTTCTTGGCCCGCTCGACGTCGACGTGGATCCACTGGTGGTCACCGGTGGCGTCGGCGAACTGGTTGACCATCTCCTGGGTGACCTCGACCCAGTCGGTCGGGCCGAGCTCCTGGCCGACCAGGCTCTTGACGCCCTCGATGCCGTCGACGGTGATGGGGTTGGCCATGGGTTCTCCTCTTCTACGGGACTAGCCGGCGGACTCGGCGACGTGCCGGGCCCAGGTCAGGTCTGCCTTGCCCGAGGGGCTGCGCTTCAACTCGTCGACGACGACCAGTTCGCGGGGCCGCTTGTGGTCGGCCAGCCGCTCCCCGACGTAGGCCCGGGCCTCCTCGCCGGTCAGCTGCGCGCCCGGCTGCAGGGCGACCACCGCGACGATCCGCGAGCCCCACCGGGGGTCCGGGGCGCCGACGACCATGGCGTCGGAGACGGCGGGGTGGGTGAGCAGCACCTGCTCGACCTCCTCGGCGAACACCTTCTCGCCGCCGGTGTTGATCACCCGGCTGCCGCGGCCGTGGAAGACCACGGTGCCGTCGGCCTCGAGGCTGGCCATGTCGCCGGGGACGACCCAGCGCCGTCCGCCGATCTCCCGGAAGGTCCCCGTGGTGGCCGCGTCGTCGCCCTGGTAGCGGATGTGCTCGTCCACCGGCGCGGCCAGCAGCCCGATCTCACCGGACCCCGGCGCGACCGGCCGTCCCGCGTCGTCGATGACCGCCGCGCCCGGGAAGAGCCGGAAGCGGGCGGTCTCGGTCACCTCGCCGCGCCGGGTCTCGACGACGGCGTAGGGACCGCCCTCCGAGGAGGCGACCAGGTCCCGGCACACCATGTCGGCGTGCCGGAGCAACCGCTCCTTGACGTCGGCGCTCCAGGTCACGCCGACGCTGATCATCCGCCGCAGGCTGGACAGGTCGTACGGCCGGCCGGCGGCCTCGGCGGCGTCCAGCGCGTCGGCCAGCGGCCGGGCGAAGACGTCGCCGACGATCGACACGGTGTCCACCCGCTCGTGCTGCACCGTGGCCGCCAGCTCGTCGGGGTCGTAGGACCGCGACGGGAGGTAGACCACGCGGCCGCCGGCCAGCAGCGCACCGAACGTGGTGTACATGCCGGTCGCGTGCATCAGCGGTGGCGCCGGCAGGCAGACCATCGCGTCGCGGTCGGTGCCCAGCCGCTCCAGGGTGGCCCGCAGCTCGTCGAGCGTCTGCGGGAACGGCTCCCCGAGCAGCAGGAACCCGTTGGCGCTGCACGTGCTGAACAGCCCGGAGTGCCGGGACAGCACGCCCTTGGGCCGGCCGGTGGTGCCGCCGGTGTACATCAGCCAGAGGTCGTTGCCGCGCTGGGTGCGCGGCGCAGGCTCGGCGTCGGCCACCGCCCGCTCGTAGTCGTCGGCCCACTCCGGGACGTCGTCCGCCCCGCCCACCTGCACCAGCGCCGTCAGCCCCGGCAGGGCCGCGCGGGCCTCGCCGAACCGCTCGGCGAGCGAGGCGTCGAAGACCACCGCCTCGGCCCGCGCGTCCTCCAGCAGCGCGACGATCTCGTCCCGCCGGTACCGGTAGTTGACGTTCAGCGGGACGGCGCGCAGCTTGAGGATCGCGTAGACGCTCTCCAGGTACTCGATGCCGTTGTAGAGCGCGACCGCGACCCGGGACTCCGGGCCGATCCCCCGGGCGGCGAGGTGGCCGGCGAGGCGGGCGGCCCGCTCGTCCAGCTCGGCCCAGGTGCGGGTGCGCTCCCCGTGGCTGACCGCCAGCCGGTCGCGCCGGAGGTCCCCGACCGTCTCCAGGACGGTCGCGAAGCTCTCGTTCACGCCGCGGGACCGTCCAGCCCGAACAGCCGGGCGGCGTTCTCCTTGAGGATCTTCGGCCGCACCTCGTCCTTGATCGCGATGCCGTCGAAGTCCTTCATCCACCGCTCGGGGGTGATGACCGGGAAGTCGGAGCCGAAGAGCACCTTGTTCTTCAGCAGCGAGTTGGCGTACTGCACCAGCTGCGGCGGGAAGTACTTCGGCGACCAGCCGGACAGGTCGATGTAGACCTGCGGCTTGTGGGTGGCCACCGACAGCGCCTCGTCCTGCCACGGGAAGGACGGGTGCGCCAGGATGATCTTCATGTCCGGGAAGTCGACGGCGACGTCGTCGACGTGCATCGGGTTGGAGTACTTCAGCCGGATCCCGCCGCCGGCCCGCTGGCCGGCGCCCACGCCGGTCTGGCCGGTGTGGAACAGGGCGACCAGGTTGTGCTCGGCGATGACCTCGTAGAGCGGGTACGCCGACCGGTCGTTCGGGAAGAACGCCTGGGTGTTCGGGTGGAACTTGAAGCCCCGGACCCCGTACTCGGTGACCAGCTTCCGGGCCGCCCGCACGCCGGCCGCGCCGCGGGCCGGGTCGATGCTGGCGAACGGGATGATGACGTCGCTGTGCTCGGCGGCGAGCTCGGCGACCTCCTCGTTGGTGGGGACCGGCTCCTCGCCGGTCTGCGAGACGCTGTCCACGCCGAAGGCGACCGCGGCCATCTTCCGCTCGCGGTAGTACTCGGCCAGCTCCGGGATCGAGTACTGCGGCATCTTCCCGATGCCGAAGTACTCGCCCATGTCCTCGGCGTCCGCGGTGTACGCGGTGCCCTGGACGGACTTGTGCACGTGGGTGTGCACGTCGATGGCGACGATCGCGTCGAGGTCGATGGCCATGCCGGCGCTCACTTCCCCTCGGGGACGCCGGGGACGGTGTCCGGCTTGAAGGCCTGCAGGTGCGGGGCGAACGTCGTCGGGAACGCCTCGGCGATCGCGTCGGCGGTCCAGCCGCCCTCGCGCAGCTCGGCGACGACCTCGCTCGGGTGCGACCAGATGGAGATCCGGTCGCCGCCGGCGCCGATCGCCTGGCCGGTGATGCCGGCGGCCTCGTCGGAGGCGAGGAAGACCACGAGCCCGGCGACGTCGTCGGGCGTGCCCAGCCCGCTGGCGCGGACCTCGGCCGGGATGGGCTCGCCGCGGTCGGCCTTCTCGACCAGCTCGGCGAAGCCCGGGATGGTGGCGACCATGCGGGTCAGCGCGACCGGGATGACCGCGTTGACCGTGCTGCCGCTGCGCTCGAGCTCGGCGGCCCAGGTGCGGACCAGGCCGACGATGCCGGCCTTGGAGGCGGTGTAGCCGGTCTGCCCGAAGCTGGCCCGCTGACCGGCCGGGGAGCCGATGAGGATGAGCCGGCCACCTCCGCCCTGCTCCTTGAACCGGCGCGCGGCGGCGCGGCCGCAGGTGAAGGTGCCGCGCAGGTGCGTCTCCACGACGACGTCGAAGTCGGCGTCCTCCATCTTCAGCAGCGAGCGGTCGCGCAGCACGCCGGCGTTGGTGACCATGATGTCGAGCCGGCCGAACTCCTCGACCGCCTTGGCGACGATCGCCTCGGCCGCCTCGGTCGAGCCGATGGCCGAGCCCTCGGCGACCGCGGTGCCACCCGCGGCCTGGATGGCCTTGACCGTCTCCTCGGCGAGCTCGGCATCGAGGTCGTTGACCACGACGGCGGCACCGGCCGCGGCGAGCGCCTTGGCGTAGGCCTGGCCGAGGCCGCGACCGGCCCCGGTGACGACGGCGACCTTGCCGTTCAGCTGCATGGGAGTCCTCTCGAACGGGTCGGGGATGGGGGGACGTGGCACGCACCACGTCGACCACTGCCCGGCAAGTTATTCACTTCTGTGTCGGACGTCAACGCACGTGCGTCGGAATCGGAGGGCGGCGCGGATGGTGCGCAGGTCAGCGCGGCGTGTTCCCGGGCGGGTCGAGCCGCTCGACCAGACCCGCGGCGAGCGCGCCCGCGCCCGCCTCGTACCGGGCCCGCAGCCGCAGCGCCACGTGCTCGGCGCGGACGGCGGGCCAGTCGGCCGGCAGGTACTCGATGGGCAGCCCGGGATCGGCGCGGGCCAGCAGGGTCCACTCCCCGTGCAGCCACAGCTGGCGGGCGAGGTCGTCGGTCGCGCCGGGCAGCGGGTCGGGCCGGTCCCACCGCTCGAGGAAGCGCGTGTAGCCCCGGGCGATGCCCGCGACGTCCCACGCGTCGTCCATGAGGTCGGTGACCTGGCTGGGCGCGGCCACCCGGGCGCGGAAGACCTTCAGCGAGTCGAGGACGTCGACCGTGCGCAGCAGCGCCTCGACGTCGACCCTCCGCGGCGCCACCCACAGCCCGTTCTGCAGCATGCCGAACCCGGCCCACTGCAGCCGGGAGCGCAGCACGTGCCGGTCGGCGCGCCGGCTCTCGGGCAGCGAGAAGCCCAGCAGCGTCCACTGCCCGTCCCAGGTGCGGTTGACCGGCGAGCGCCAGGCCCGCTCGCCGCCCGCGGTGAGCTCGGCCCGGGCGGCCGGGGAGGGCGAGAGGAGCACCCGCTTGCCCCGGCGGTGCCCCTCCAGCGTGCCGCGGCGCAGCATCCGGCTGACCGTCGACCGGGCGGCGTGCTCCCCGACCCCCACGCGCGTCAGCACGTCGACCAGCGCCGGCGTGGGGACGGCGACGCCCGGGTCGGTCAGGTGGACGCCGCAGAACATGAGCACGTGGGTCTGCGGGCGCACGTGCGGCGTCGCGGCCGCGTCGAGGTCGTCCCCGAGGCCGTCGGCCGGCCCCCCGTCGCCGGGCAGCGGCGCCGCGGCGGTCACGGCCGCGCGCTCCCCGCCGGCGATGCGGTCGCGCTCGTCATGGCCGTCCTCCCGTCCGATCGGCGAAGGGAGACGCCCTCCCCGGTGCAACCGGCCTCCCGGCGGGCGGGAGGGGAACCCGCCGGCCCGGAGGCGCTGAGATCACGATACGCAGATCAGTGACGCGCGCCAGGGGTGTGCCTGCGTGGAGGCGGCCCGCACCACCGGTGGATAGCCTCCGCCCCATGACGCTCGCGGAGCAGGAGGACGCCGTCCCCGGCGGAGCCGCCCCCACCTTCGAGTCCACCGACCCGGCGTCCGGCGCGGTCGTCGGCGTGTTCCCCGTGCAGGACACCGCGGAGGTGCGCGCCGCGGTCGAGCGGGCCCGGACCGCCGCCACCGCGTGGGCCGCCCTCGGGTTCGACGGCCGCCGGCGGCGGCTGGCGGCCTACCGCGGCTACCTCGCGCGCCGGCTGCACGAGCTGGCCGACCTGGTGCACCGGGAGAACGGCAAGCCGCACGCCGACGCGATCCTCGAGATCGGCCTCGCGGTCGACCACCTCGCCTGGGCCGGCGCGCACGCCCGCAGGGTCCTGGGCCCGCGGCGGGTGAACCCCGGCCTGCTCGCGGCCAACCACGCCGCCCACCTGGAGTACCAGCCACTCGGCGTCGTCGGCGTCATCGGCCCGTGGAACTACCCGGTCTTCACGCCGATGGGCTCGATCGCCTACGCGCTCGCGGCCGGCAACGCCGTCGTCTTCAAGCCGTCCGAGCACACCCCGGCGGTCGGCACGTGGCTGGCCGCCGCCTGGCGGGCCGCCGTGCCGGACGCCGCCGACGCCCTCCAGGTCGTCACCGGCGCCGGCGGGACCGGCGCGGCGCTGTGCCGCGCGGGGGTCGGCAAACTCGCCTTCACCGGGTCGGCCCCCACGGGGCGGGCGGTCATGGCCGCGTGCGCCGAGACCCTCACCCCGGTGCTCATGGAGCTCGGCGGCAAGGACGCGATGATCGTCGACGACGACGCCGACGTGGCCGCCGCCGCCGACGCCGCGGTCTGGGGCGCGATGAGCAACGCCGGGCAGACCTGCATCGGCATCGAGCGGGTCTACGCGACCGAGCGGGTCTACGACGCCTTCGTCGCCCAGCTGACCGAGCGGGTGCGCGGCCTGCGCCCGGGTTCGGACGACGCCGCCGCCTACGGGCCGATGACCATGCCGTCCCAGACCGACGTCGTCCGCCGGCACGTGGACGACGCCGTCGCCGCCGGCGGGCGGGTGCTCTCCGGCGGCACCGTCGAGGGCCGGTACGTGGCGCCGACGGTCCTGCTCGACGTCCCGGAGACCTCGGCCGCGGTCCGCGAGGAGACCTTCGGCCCGACCCTCACCGTCTCCCGGGTGCGCGACGCCGAGGAGGCGCTGGCGCGCACCAACGCCAACCCGCACGGCCTGGCCGGCGCGGTCTTCTCCCGGTCCCGGCAGCGGGCGATGGACCTGGCGCGGCGCATGCGCAGCGGGATGACCTCGGTGAACTCGGTGCTCACCTTCGCCGCGGTGCCCGCGCTGCCCTTCGGCGGCGTGGGCGAGAGCGGCTTCGGCCGCATCCACGGCGCGGACGGGCTCAAGGAGTTCACCCGGGCCAAGGCGATCACCCGGCAGCGCTTCCCGCTGCCGGTCGACCTGATGAGCTTCGGCCGCCCCGCCGCGGCCGCCGACGCGCTGGCCCGGGTCATCGGCCTGGTGCACGGGCGGCACCGGTGACGGTGGCCTCGAACGGCCGAGGTGGCCCCGAGGGCACGCCGGAGGGCGGCCTTCGTGGCCACTCCGGCCCTCTGGACGAGGCCGAGGAGTTCGACGTCGTCGTCGTGGGCGCGGGGTCGGCTGGCTGCGTCCTGGCGGGCCGGCTCTCGGAGGACCCGTCGCGGCGGGTGCTGCTGCTCGAGGCCGGCGGCTCGGACGACGTGCTGGAGGTGCAGGTCCCGGCCGCGCTGTACAAGAACTGGCGCACCCGGCGGGACTGGAACTACACCACCGACCCGCAGCCGGGCCTGGGCGGGCGGCGGCTGTACTGGCCGCGGGGCAAGCTGATCGGCGGGTCCTCGTCGATCAACGCGATGATCTACGTGCGCGGTGGGCGGTGCGACTACGACGAGTGGGCGGCGCTCACCGGCGACGCGTCGTGGTCCTACGAGCACGTTCTGCCGCTGTTCCGCCGGATGGAGGACAACGCCCGCGGCGCCGACCGGTTCCACGGCATCGGCGGCCCGCTGCGGGTGGAGGACCCCCGCTCACCGCACCCGTGGTCCCGGGCCGCCGTCCAGGCCGCGATCGCCGCCGGCCATCCCCGCAACGACGACTTCAACGGCGCCACGCAGGAGGGCGCCGGGCTCTACCAGCTCACCCAGCGGCGCGGCCGGCGCTGGTCGGCCGCCGACGCCTACCTCCGGCCCGCGCTGGGCCGGCCCAACCTCACGGTGCGGACCGGCGCGCTGACCACCCGGGTGCTCGTCTCCGGCGGGCGGGCCACGGGCGTCGAGTACCGCTCCGGCGGGCGGACGCACACCGCCTCCGCCACCGCGGAGGTCGTGCTGGCCGGCGGGGCGGTCAACTCCCCGCAGCTGCTGCTGCTCTCGGGCATCGGCCCCGGCGCGCACCTGCGCGAGGTCGGCGTGGACGTCGTCCGCGACCTGCCCGGCGTGGGTGCCGGCCTGCAGGACCACCCGCTGGTCCCGGCGGTCTGGCGCACCCGCTCGGGGCGGTCGCTGTTCCGCGGCGAGTCGCCGTCGGGGTACGCGCGGTGGTTCGCCGCCCGGCGCGGTCCGCTGACGTCGAACCTCGCCGAGGCGGGGCTGTTCGCGCACTCCCGGCCCGGCCTGCCGGCGCCGGACCTGCAGTTCCACTTCCTGCCGGTCATGTACTGGCGGCAGGCGGAGGTCGACCCCGACGTCGACGCCTTCACCGCCGCGGCGGTGCTGGTCCGGGTGCACTCGCGGGGCTCGGTGCGGCTGCGCTCGGCGGACCCGACCCGGGCCCCGGCGATCGACCCCGGCTACCTCACCGACGAGCAAGACCTCGACGCCCTCGTCCGCGGGGTCGAGACGGCCCGCGAGCTCGCCGCGACCGGCCCGCTGGCCGCCGTCCTCGGGGAGGAGTGGTCCCCGGGCGGCACGGTGTCCTCCCCCGACGGGCTGCGCCGGGCGGTGCGCGCCACCCTCGAGTCGCTCTACCACCCGGTCTCCTCCTGCCGCATGGGCACCGACGACGACGCGGTGGTGGACCCGCAGCTGCGCGTGCACGGCCTGCTCGGGCTGCGGGTGGTCGACGCGTCGGTGCTGCCGACGCTGGTGCGGGGCAACACCAACGCCCCGACGATGCTGGTCGCCGAGCGGGCGGCCGACCTGATCACCGGGCGCCGCGTCGACCCCGCCCTCGCCGGCTCGGCCTGACCGGCACTCGCCGGTCCCTGCCACGGCAGGGACCGGCGACCCTGCCCTCCGCCGGGCCCGCGGTGCTGCGATGACCGTGCCCGAGGACCCGGCGCGCCAGGGGGAGGACGACCATGACGGCGACCGCCACCACCGAGACCACGACCTACACGCTCGAGGGCCGCCTCCTGGAGGTGTGCACCTGCGACGCCATCTGTCCCTGCTGGGTGGGTGAGGACCCCGACGGCGGCGTCTGCGACTCGGCGCTGGCCTGGTACATCGACTCCGGCACGATCCGCGGGGTCGACGTCTCCGACCGGGCGCTGGCGTCGGTGACCCACATCCCCGGCAACGTGCTGGCCGGCAACTGGCGGGTCGCCCTCTACGTGGACGACCGCTGCACCGACGAGCAGCAGCAGGCGCTGCTCGACGTGTTCACCGGACAGCTGGGCGGCCCGATCGCCGACCTCGCCGCGCTGATCGGCGAGGTGGTCTCGGTGCAGCGGGCGCCGCTGACCTTCACCGTCGAGAAGGGCGCCGGCACGCTCCGGATCGGGGACGTCGTGGAGGCCGAGCTCGCCCCGTTCCAGGGCGCCACCGGCCGGACGACGACGCTGAACGAGACGGTGTTCAGCACCATCCCCGGCTCGCCCGCCTTCCCCGGGAAGGCCACCGTCTACCGGCAGGCCGGACGCATGCTCGGCCGGCCCGACATCGACATCTCCGGGAAGAACGCCATCCAGGGCCACTTCCGGTTCTCCGGCTGAGCGGCCGGCGTGACCACGGCGTCCCGGGCGGGCCCGGCGGCGCGCCTCCCGCGCGACCCCGCGCCGGCCCTGTGGGGCGTCGCCGCCGCGTGCTGGGCGCTCACCCTCGCGCTGGTGCTCGGCGGGGCGGCCGGGCACGGCCACCCGGCGGTCGACGGCGCCGCACCGTGGGCCGTGCAGGCCGCCGCCGCCCTGGCCGCCTGGACGGTGATGCTCGGCGCGATGATGCTGCCCACGCTGGTGCCGCTGGCGCGCCTGTTCGCGGCGGTCAGCGCCCGGGGGCCGCACCCCCGGGCCGCCCGGGCCGGCCTCTACGCCGGGTACCTGGCCACGTGGACCGCCGTCGCCCCCGTCGCGCTGGCCGGCGCCTGGGCAGTGCACCGGCTGGTCGATGCGTGGCCGTGGCTGGCCGCCCGCGACGAGCTGGTCCTCGGCGGCGCGCTGCTGCTCGCCGGCGGCTACCAGTTCAGCCGGCTCAAGGACGCCTGCCTCACCAGCTGCCGGTCGCCGGCGTCCTTCCTGTGGCAGCACTACCGGCGCGGCGTCCGTGCCGCGGCCGGCCTCGGCGTCCGGGCCGGGCTGTGGTGCCTGGGCTGCTGCTGGGCGCTGATGCTGCTGCTGACCGCCACCGGCGTCGCCAGCCTGGCCTGGATGCTCGTCCTGACCGCCGTGATGGTCGCCGAGAAGACCGCCCGGTGGGGCGCCCGGCTGGTCCGCCCGGTCGGGTTCGCGCTGCTGCTCTGCGGCGTGGCGGTCTGCTCCTCGGCGCTGTTCGCCCCCACCGCGACGCCGTGCCACCACGGGGTCTGTGCAGCGTCACCGGTCGGGAGCATGCTCGGCACCCCCGACCGGTGACGCGCTCAGGAGGAGCCATGGCCCGCACGCCGCAGGAGGTCTTCCAGCACCACGTCGAGGCGATCGGCGCCGGGGACGTCGACGCGATCGTCTCCGACTACGCCGAGGACGCCGTGCTCATCACCCCGGACCAGGTCGTCCGGGGCAGGGACGGCATCCGGCAGCTCTTCACCGGGCTGCTCGGCGACCTCCCCGACGCCGCGTGGGACATGCCCACCCAGGTCTTCGTGGACGACGTCCTGTTCCTCGAGTGGTCCGCGGTGGCGGAGAAGGCCCGGGCCGAGGGCGTCGACACCTTCGTGTTCGCCGGCGACACCATCCGGGTGCAGACCGTTCGGCTCACCCTCGAGCGCACCGGCTGAGCGCGCGCCGCGGCCGAAGTGGCCACGAAGCCCGCCGCCCGGCGTGCCTTCGTGGCCACTATGGCCCTCAGCCGTGCGCCTGGCCGGCCGCCGCCTGCGTGGGCGACGGTGGCAGCCCGACGTCGGACGACGCCGGCCGGGAGCGCCGGATCGCGATCGACATCGCCGCGGCCGCCAGGCACAGCGCGCCGGCCGTGAACCAGGCGAGGTCGTAGGAGCCGGTCACGTCCCGGATCACGCCGCCGCCGAACGCGGCGAACGCCGACCCGATCTGGTGCGAGGCGAACACCCAGCCGAACACCACCGGCGCCCGCGCACCGAAGTGCTCCCGGCACAGCGCCAGTGTCGGGGGCACCGTGGCCACCCAGTCCAGGCCGTAGAACACGATGAACGCGATCATGCTGACGTGCAGGTCCGATCCGAAGAGGGTCGGCAGCAGGAACAGCGACAGGCCCCGCAGGCCGTAGTAGGCCAGCAGCAGCACGCGCGGGTCGACCCGGTCGGTGAGCCAGCCGGAGAGCACCGTGCCGGCGATGTCGAAGACGCCGACGACGGCCAGCAGCCCCGCCGCGGTCGTCACCGGCATCCCGTGGTCGTGCGCGGCGGGGATGAAGTGCGGCTGCACCAGCCCGTTGGTGGACAGCCCGCAGATGAAGAACCCGCCGGCGAGCAGCCAGAACGGTCGGCTGCGGGCCCCCTCGACCAGGCCGCGGACCGCCGCGCGCGCGGCCCCGGTCCGGACCGGGGCGACGTCGTCGTCCGGCGTCCCGCCGTACGGCGCGACCCCGAGGTCCCGCGGCCGGTCGCGCAGCAGCCACAGCACCAGCGGGACGACGGCCAGCGCCGCCGCCGTCGTCCCGAGGGACGCCGCCCGCCAGCCCCAGGCCTGGTCGGCCCAGGCGACCAGCGGCAGGAAGACCAGCTGGCCGGTCGCGCTGCCCGCGGTGAGGATCCCGGAGACCAGACCGCGGCGGGCCACGAACCAGCGGCCGGTCACCGTGGCCACCAGCGCCAGCGCCATGGACCCGGTGCCGAGGCCCACGAGCACGCCCCACAGCAGGACCAGCTGCCAGCTGGCGGTCATGAAGACGGTCAGCCCGCTGCCGGTCGCGGTGAGCAGCAGGGCGGCCACGACCACCCGGCGGATGCCGAAGCGCTCCATCAGCGCGGCGGCGAACGGCGCGGTCAGCCCGAACAGCGCCATGTTCACCGCGACGGCGGCCGAGATCGTCGTCACCGACCAGCCGAACTCCGCGCGCAGCGGGTCGATGAGCACGCCGGGCACGGCCCGGAACGCCGCGGCGCCGACCAGCGCCAGGAAGGTGACCGCCGCGACCCACCACGCCGGGTGGATGCGGCGGGCGCCGGCCGTGCGGGGGTGATCGGTGGTCGTCACGACGAGGAGCATGACGGACCGCCACCGACGACCGACAGTGGCCCGGAGGCCAACATGTGCAACGATCCGGCCATGACTGGGGGCCCGAGTCCGGCCATGCGGCCACCCCCGCGCAGACACGAGGTCGTCGTCGTCGCCGTCGAGAACGTCGTCGGGTTCGAGCTCGGTCTGCCGTACCGCCTGCTCGGCCTGGCGGAGGACGACGAGGGTCGCCCGCTCTACCGCGTCCGGATCGTCACGCTCGACGGGCGCCCGGTGCGGACCGCCGACGGGTTCTCCGTCCTCCCCGAACACGACGGGACGGCGCTCGCCGAGGCGGACACCGTGGTCGTCCCCGGCGTCATGGGCGGCCCGGCCGTCCTCGAGGGCCGGATCCCCGGGGAGCTCCGGGACGCGCTGCGCGACGCCGCCGGCCGCGCCCGCATGGTGTCGATCTGCACCGGCTCGTCCGTCCTCGCTGCCGCCGGGCTGCTCGACGGCCGCCCCGCGGCCACGCACTGGCGCGACGTCGAGCCGTTCCGCCGCAACTTCCCCGCCGTGCACCTGGATCCCGACGTGCTCTTCGTCGACGACGGGGACGTGCTGACCTCCGCCGGTGTCGCCGCGGGCATCGACCTGCTGCTGCACCTGGTGCGCCGGGACCACGGCAGCGAGGTCGCCAACCGGGTCGCCCGGCGCAACGTCGTCGCGCCCTGGCGGGAGGGCGGGCAGTCGCAGTTCGTGGAGCGCGCGCTGCCCGAGGCCGGCGAGGCGGGCACGGCCGCCACCCGGGCCTGGGCCGTCGAGCGGCTGGGTGAGCCGCTCACCCTGGCCGACCTCGCCGCGCACGCGCGCATGAGCGTGCGGACCTTCACCCGCCGGTTCCGCGAGGAGACCGGCCTGTCGCCGCTGCGCTGGCTGGCCGGGCAGCGGCTGGCCCTGGCCCGGCAGCTGCTGGAGTCGACCGACGCGCCGATCGACCGGGTCGCCGCCGACGCCGGGTTCGGGACGCCGGCCTCGCTGCGCCAGCACCTGCGGGCCACGATCGGCGTGGCCCCCGGCGCCTACCGGCGCACCTACCGCGGCGCGGGTGTGACCGGACACTCCCTGGGGTGACGGCACAGACGCGGTCCGCATCTGGTTGAGTACGAGGTACCGGCGCCGCCCTCCGCTCATCCGGAGCTGCAGGACTCGACGTCGGCACCAGGCTGCGCCACCGAGGCGCGCCGGCTGTCCGACGTCCCACGGTGGACGCGAGCCCGCCCTGCCCCGCAGGTGTGCCGCGCCCGGGATCGACGGCGGCCATCCGACCGTCAGGAAGACCGAATGACCTCGCACGACCCGTCCACGCCCGCGTCCGACGCCGCGCCGCGCCCCCGCCGCCGCGGCAGCCGCGGCCGCGGCCGCTCCGGCGGCGCCCCCCGTCCGGCCCGCCCGACCGGCGCGGTGGACACCCCGCGACCGGACCCCGCCCCGGCCCCCGTCGTGCCGGCCGGCGCCCCCGCCACCGTCGTCCCCGCCGACACCACCTTCGCCGCCCTCGGGGTGCCCGCGCCGCTGGTCGAGCTGCTCGCGGCGAGCAGCATCACCGCGCCCTTCCCGATCCAGGTCGCGACGCTGCCCGACTCGCTGGCCGGGCGGGACGTGCTCGGCCGGGGCCGCACCGGCTCGGGCAAGACGCTCGCCTTCGGCCTGCCGCTGGTGGCCCGGCTGGCCGCGTCCGACAGCCGCCGGCAGCCCAGGCGGCCGCGCGCGCTGGTCCTGGTGCCGACCCGTGAGCTGGCCAACCAGGTGCTCGCCACCGTGGAGCCGCTCGCCCGCGCCCTGGGCATGAGGGCCACCACCGTGTTCGGCGGGGTCGGCCAGAACCCGCAGGTGCAGGCGCTCGCCGCCGGCGTCGACGTCGTCATCGCCTGCCCCGGCCGGCTCGAGGACCTCATCGGCCAGGGGCACGCCGACCTCTCCGCCGTGGAGGTCACGGTCCTCGACGAGGCCGACCACATGGCCGACCTGGGCTTCCTGCCCGGCGTCAAGCGGATCCTGGACCGCACGCCGCGGACCGGTCAGCGGCTGCTGTTCTCGGCCACGCTGGACAACGGCGTCGACGTCCTCGTGAAGCGCTACCTGTCCGACCCGGTCACGCACTCGGTCGACCCGGCCGTGGCGCCGGTCGCGACGATGACCCACCACGTCCTGCGGGTCGAGGCCGCGGACAAGGCCGCAGTGGTCCGCGAGCTCGCCTCCGGACTGGGCCGCAGCGTGCTGTTCACCCGCACCAAGCACCAGGCCAAGAAGCTCGCCAAGCAGCTCACCGCGGCCGGCGTGCCCGCGGTCGACCTGCACGGCAACCTCAGCCAGAACGCGCGCGAGCGCAACCTCGAGGCCTTCAGCAGCGGGACCACCCGGGTGCTGTGCGCGACCGACATCGCCGCTCGCGGCATCCACGTGGACGACGTCGCGCTCGTCGTCCACGTCGACCCACCGGCCGAGCACAAGGCGTACCTGCACCGCTCCGGGCGGACCGCGCGGGCCGGCGCCGGCGGCACGGTCGTCACCGTCGCGACGCCGGACCAGGCCGGCGAGGTGCGGACCCTCGCCCGGCAGGCCGGCATCACGCCGACGGTGAGCGCGGTGCGCCCCGGCGCGCCGGAGATCGCGGCGCTGACCGGCCCGCCCGCGCCGCACGTCGAGCCCGCCCCGGCGCCGGCTCCCCAGCCGCAGGGGCAGGGCGGCGGCCGGCGGCGCCGGTCCGGCGGCAGCTCCGGCGGCTCGGGTGGCTCGGGCGGCACCGGCGCGGCGTCGTCCGGCCGGACGACGGGCCCGGCGCGCACGCGGGCCGAGCTGGCCGCGCGGGCCGGCACGCACTCGGCCGCGGCGTTCAGCGGGCGGTCGCGGCGCGGCGGTCGCTGACCGTCGTCCGCCCCGGTCGACCCCCGGGGTGGTGGGCACAGGGAAGGTCGGCCAGGGTGAGGAGAGCCCGGAACCACCCGACCGACGAGCGAGGTACACCGCCATGGCCCTGCCCATCACCCTGTCCGAGATCGGCCCCCGCATCTCGGCCGGTGCGTTCATCCTCAACAGCGGCCTGGGCAAGCGGAACGCCGACGAGGCCACCGCCGCGGGTCTGCACGGGTTCGCCTCGGGCACGTACCCGTTCCTGAAGAGCGTCCCGCCGCAGCAGTTCGTGAAGGGCCTGGCCTACGCCGAGATCGCCGTCGGCACCGCGCTGCTGACCCCGTTCGTGCCGACGGCGCTGGCCGGCGCCCTGCTCACCGGGTTCTCCGGCGGCCTGCTCGGGCTGTACCTGAACACCCCGGGGATGCGGAAGCCGGGCAGCCTGGCCCCGACGCAGGAGGGCCTGACCATCGCGAAGGACGTGTGGCTGCTGGGCATCGGCGTCGGCCTGCTCACCCGCGGCACGATCGACCGGGAGCCGCGCCGGGTCCGCAAGGCTGCCAGGACCCTCGCCCGGGCCAACCGGAAGGCCACCCGGGCCGCGCGACGCGACGCCGCCTGAGAGAGGACCCCACCCTCCCCACCCCTCGCGAGCTCGGGCCGGTGCCCTGGGCGGGGCCGGGAACGGCCACGTCCAGGGCACCGGGGTCACCCGGGCAGGAACACCTGGGTGACGACGCGCCGGCGGCGCACGCCGTCGGGCTCGTTGGCCGCGCGGGCGGCGAGGGCCGCCCGCAGGTCGGTGACCAGCCCGGCGAACTCCTCGTCGGTGAGCCACAGGCCGAACTGCCGGTAGCCCACGCCGTCGCGCGCGAGGTCGAGCGCGTCGGCGTCCGCTCGGTCGGCGTACCGGTCGAAGTCGGCGAGCAGCGCGGCCACGAAGGTGGCGAAGGCTCGGCGGTGGTCCTCGACGGACATCCCGGCGGCCTCGACCGAGGCCGCCTCGGTCACCAGCCGGTAGCTGCGCTCCGTGGCGCCGCGCACCCGCCGCTCCCCCGCCACCACGAGGACGCCGGCCTCCGCCAGCACACCGACGTGCCGGTACAGCGTCGCCGGCGGGACGTCGGCCAGCTCGGCGTGCAGGTCGGCCGTGGTCAGGGTCCGGTCCCCCAGGAACGCCTGAACGATCCGGAGCCGGACCGGGTGCAGCAGCAGGTCCGCGGTCGCCACGGCACCACCTTTCTCATGGTTGACATCATTCTCAGTATCGATGACGATAGTCCCATGGCGACCATGACCACCACTCCGCAGACCCTCCGCGTCACCCTCACGACGGCCGAGAAGTTCCTCGGCCTGCTCCGCGACCTGCAGGTGCCGCGCTCGTCGGTGACGTCGGTGGAGGTCGTCCCCGACGGACTGGCGGCCACCCACGGCCTGCGCGCCCCCGGCCTCGGCCTGCCCGGCGTCCGCAAGATCGGCACCTGGCGGGCGCGCGGGGAGAAGGCGCTGGTGTCGGTGCGCCGCGGCCAGCCCGCCGTTCGCGTCCGGCTGGCCGGCCAGCGGTTCGACACGCTGCTCGTGGGCGCCGAGGACCCGGCCGCACTGGCCGCCGCGCTCACCCCGGCCCGCTGACCGTGCGCGAGCTGCCGCTCCAGGTCCCGGACCAGCCCGCGCTGGCGGGCACCCTCACCCTCCCCGACACCCCGCTCCCGGCACCGGCGGTGCTCCTCGCGGCCGGGTCCGGTCCGATCGACCGCGACTCCAACCACCGCCGGGCCCGCTTCGACGTCACCCGGCAACTGGCCTCCGCCCTCGCCGAGGGCGGGCTGGCCTCGCTGCGCTACGACAAGCGCGGCGTCGGTGGGAGTCCCGGGGACTGGCGGGCCGCCGGCCTGTACGACAACGTCGACGACCTCGCGCGGGCACGGGACGCGCTGGCCGCCCGGCCCGAGGTCGACGCGCGCCGGGTCGTGCTGGCCGGGCACAGCGAGGGCGCGCTCCTGGCCGCCGCGCTGGCCGCCCGGGGCGCGGAGGTCGTGGGCGTCGTCCTGCTGGCGATGAGCGCCACACCGGGCGAGGACCTGCTGCGCTGGCAGGCCCGCCAGATCGCCCCCAGCCTCCCCGCACCGGTGCGCGGGCTGCTCCGGCTGCTGCGCACCGACCTGGAGGCGAAGGTCGCCGCCAACCACGGCAAGATCAAGGCGACGACGACCGACGTCGCGCGGATCGGCGGGGCCCGTGTCAACGCCCGGTGGACCCGCGAGTTCATGGCCCACGACCCCCGCACGGACCTCGCCCGGGTGACCGTCCCGGTGCTGGCGCTGACCGGGGAGAAGGACCTCCAGGTGCCCGCCGCCGACCTCGAGACGATCGCCGCGACCGTGCCCGGCGGGGCGGAGGTCCACCGCGTGCCCGACCTGACGCACACGCTGCGACGCCAGCCGGGCCCCGCCTCGCTGCGGGCCTACCGGGCCGAGCTGCGCGGTCCGGTCGACCCCGAGGTCCTCGCGACCGTTGTGGCCTGGTGCCGCCGCGTGACCGGCTGACGCCCCCTGGCGACCGGCTGTCGACCACCTGTGAACCTGCTGTGAAGGGGTACCCGGCCGGTCCTTCAAGGTTGCAGTATCTCGGGCCACAGCGGTGCCCGCCGTCGGGGTGGCACCGCGGTCCCCGAGGAGGTCCCGTGCCCACACCGACCCGCTCCGCCCGCCGCGCCGCCGCCCTCGTGCTGGCCCTCGGTCTCGGACTGAGTGCCTGCGGCGGGGACGACGGCGACGCCGACGCCGCGGCCGGCGGTACGTCCAGCAGCGCCGCTGACACCAGCTCGAGCGCGGCCGCGGCGCCGTCGTCGTCCGCGGAGGCCCCGGCTGCCGAGAGCGAGACCGTCACGGTGACCGCGGTCGACTTCGACTTCGAGCTGTCCGAGGACAGCTACTCCGCCGGCACGTACACCTTCGAGGTGACCAACACCGGCAACATGCCGCACGACTTCGTCGTCGAGCGGGACGGACAGGAGGTCGCCGGCACGGAGGTGATCCAGCCCGGCGGGACCGCGACCCTCGAGGTCCCCCTCGAGGAGGGGGACTACTCCTTCTACTGCAGCGTCGGCCAGCACCGGGCCAACGGCATGGAGGTGCCGGTCTCCGTCACCGCGTGACCCGCGCCGCCCCCGACGCGCGGGCTCCGGGACCCCGAGGAGGCGACCGGCGGGACCCCCGACCGCCGGCCGCCCCCTCGGCGGCCCCTCTGCAGGGCCCCGCCGCGAGCCTGCGCGCGGTGGGGCCCTGCAGAGGGGTCCTCTCAGTTCCCGCTGGCGAAGGCCGCGTCGAAGGCGGCCGCCGGCGGGTCGAACGCCAGCCGGCGGACGAACTGCAGGGCCTCGGGGGCGCCGAGCAGGCGGTCCATGCCGGCGTCCTCCCACTCGACGGAGATCGGCCCGTCGTAGCCGATCGTGTTCAGCATCCGGAAGCAGGCCTCCCACGGGACGTCGCCGTGCCCGGTGGAGACGAAGTCCCAGCCGCGGCGCGGGTCGGCCCAGGGCAGGTGCGACCCCATCCGGCCGTTGCGGCCGTTGCCCACCTGCTTCTTCGCGTCCTTGCAGTCGACGTGGTAGATCCGGTCCTTGAAGTCCCACAGGAAGCCGACCGGGTCGAGGTCCTGCCAGACGAAGTGGCTCGGGTCCCAGTTGAGCCCGAAGGCCTCCCGGTGGCCGATCGCCTCCATCGTGCGGACCGTCGTCCAGTAGTCGTAGGCGATCTCCGAGGGGTGCACCTCGTGCGCGAAGCGCACCCCCACCTCGTCGAAGACGTCGAGGATCGGGTTCCACCGGGCGGCGAAGTCGGCGTAGCCGTCCTCGATCATCGACTCGGGCACCGGCGGGAACATCGCGACGGTCTTCCAGATCTTCGACCCGGTGAACCCGACGACGGTCTTCACGCCGAGCTTCGCCGCGGCGCGGGCGGTCGTCTTCATCTCCTCCGCAGCCCGCTGCCGGACGCCCTCGGGGTCGCCGTCCCCCCACACGCGCGGGTGGACCATGCCGCGGTGCCGCTCGTCGATCGGGTCGTCGCACACGGCCTGGCCGTTGAGGTGGTTGGAGATGGCCCACACCTTGAGACCGTGCTTGTCGAGCAGCGCGAGCCGCTCCTCGACGTAGGAGTCGTCGTTCGCGGCGCGCTCGACGTCGAGGTGGTCGCCCCAGCAGGCGATCTCCAGGCCGTCGTAGCCCCACTCGGAGGCCAGCCGGCACATCTCCTCGAAGGGCAGGTCGGCCCACTGGCCGGTGAACAGGGTGACGGGGCGGGGCATCGAGGTCCTCCTCGGTCAGGTGGGGATGGGGGTCCAGACGGAGTCCGCGGCCGCGCTGCGCTCGACCGCGTCGAGCACCCGCTGCACCTGCAGCCCGTCGGCGAAGGACGGCGCGGGGTCCTCGCCCTTGGCGATCGCGGTGACCAGGTCGACCACCTGGTGGGTGAAGCCGTGCTCGTAGCCGAGCCCGTGGCCGGCCGGCCACCAGGCGGCGATGTAGGGGTGCTCGGGCTCGGTCACGATGACCCGGCGGAAGCCGGCGGTCGCGGCCGGCTCGGAGCCGTCGAAGAACTCGAGCACGTTCATGTCCTCGAAGTCGAAGGCCAGGCTGCCGGCCGAGCCGTTGACCTCGATGCGGATGGCGTTCTTCCGGCCCAGCGCGAACCGGGTCGCCTCGAAGGTGGCCAGCGCGCCCCCGGTGAACCGGCCGAGGAAGGCCGCCGCGTCGTCGACGGTCACCTCGCCGACCTCGTCGCCGCCGACGCCGCTGAGACTGCCGCTGGAGACCGGCAGCGGCCGCTGCTTGACGAAGGTCTCCAGCAGGGCGCTCACCCCGGTGAGCCGCTCGCCGGTGATGTACTGCGTGAGGTCGACGATGTGCGCGCCGATGTCGCCGAGCGCACCCGAGCCGGCCTTGTCCTTCTCCAGCCGCCACGACATCGGCGCGGCCGGGTCGGCGATCCAGTCCTGCAGGTACTGCGCGCGCACGTGCCGGATCTGCCCGAGCCGCCCCTCGGCGACCAGCTGCCGGGCCAGCCCGACGGCCGGCACCCGCCGGTAGGTGAAGCCGACCATCGAGCGGACGCCGCGGGCCGCGGCGCGCGCCGCGGCCTCGGCCATCGCCTCGGCCTCGGCGACGGTGTTGGCCAGCGGCTTCTCGCAGAGCACGTGCTTGCCGGCGTCCAGGGCGGCGATGGCGATCTCGGCGTGCGTGTCGCCGGGGGTGCAGACGTCGACCAGGTCGACGTCGGACCGCTCGACGACCCGGTGCCAGTCGGTCTCGGTGCTCGACCAGCCCAGCCGCCCGGCGGCGTCGGCGACACGGGCGGCGTCCCGGCCGGCGAGCACGGTCAGCTCCGGTCGCAGGGGCAGGTCGAAGAAGTGGGGGGCGGTGCGCCAGGCCTGCGAGTGGGCGGCGCCCATGAAGGCGTAGCCGATCAGGCCGACGCCGAGGGTTGGGGGCATGCGGTCGCTCCGGGGGGAGAGCGGGGGGGGGGGGGGGGGGGGGGGGGGGGGGGGGGGGGGGGGGGGGGGGGGGCGGGGCGGTCGAAGTCTTGGTCTGTTTAATATTAATTTATG
>NZ_JBJGYU010000030.1:0-52526 GCF_054050155.1 Geodermatophilus sp. SYSU D00703
CGGGGCGCGGGGGGGGGCGGCGGGCCCCCCCCGCGGCCCGGCCCCCCCCCCCCCCCCGCCGCGTTGCCGCCGGGACGGGTGGAGACGCCCGTCCCGGCGTCTCCTCGTGCCGGAGGGGCAGATGCATCAGGACCGCATCCCGAACCCTCCCGCCGTCGTTCCCCGGGAGGGCGCCGCGCCGCCCGGCCGCCCACGGCTGGGCGGGCTGGGTCGTCTGCGTTCGCCGCCGTACCGCTGACCGCGCAGATCGTCCGCGCCGGGTGACGTAGGGGACCGGCGGCCCCGGGCACCGTGGGAGCGCCGAGCACCGTTCCTCGTTCCCTTGGGGGAGACATGACCGCTGACCTCGAACAGGGCAGAGACCTCGACCAGATGGGGCCGGTCGACTACCTCGTCGTGGCCTTCCCGGTCGAACGCATGACGGGGGAGGCCTTCCCACTGCTGATCGACCTCGTGGACCGGGGCGTCATCCGCATCCTCGACCTGGAGTTCATCCGCAAGGACGAGGACGGCACCGTCACGACGTTGAGCCAGGTCGACCTGGAGCGCATGAAGGTCGTCGAGGCGGCGCTGTTCGACGGTGCGGACTCCGGCCTCCTCCGCCCGGACGACCTCGCCGAGGCAGCCTCCGCACTGGACCCCGGGACCGCCGCGGGTGTGCTGGTCTACGAGAACGTCTGGGCGGCTCCGTTCGCCGCCGCGCTGCGCCGGTCCGGTGGACAGCTGGTCGCGTCCGGCCACATCCCGCTGCAGGAGCTGGCGGCGACGCTCGACGCGCTCGAGGCCGATGAGCAGTCCACCACCACGGCGCCGGAGCCGGCCCGGCCGGTGGACTGACCGGCCGGACGGCGCCGGTGGACTGACCGTCCGGACGGCGGTGACCCGGCTGCCTCAGAGCAGCCGGGTCGCCCAATCCGGTTCCACCGCCGCCCAGCCCCGCGCCCACCGGCGGTCCCGGTGGGCGTCCAGGGCGGCGCAGAGGAGGGCGTAGAGGGTCCACGTCGCGAGCGGGATCCCGAAGAAGAAGACCGCCCCGATCGACATCGCCGAGCTGTCGATGCGGCTGCGGTCCATGGGTGCGCGGGTGATGTGCCCGTCTCGGTGCACCCACACGGGGACGGTCGTCCCGGCAGTCACGCCCGGGCGGACCAGCACGACTCCCTGGCGCTCCGTCCCGCCCGGGACCGGCCAGACGGCTGGGGCCGGCACGGTCACCGGGTCCTCGCCGCCGTAGCCGGCACCGGCAGCCTGTGGCGCCTCGGGCGCGTCCTCGAGCAGGACGGCGTCCACGTGGGTGCGCTCGGCCGCTTCCTCCGCCGCCAGCGCCTCGAGCTGACCGGTGGTGACCGCCGAGGCGGCCACGGCCAGCGGAGGGGCGACCAGCAGCGCGAGGACGACGACGAGCCGGCCGGCCACCTGGAGCCGGTCCGAGCCCCGCTTCAGCGGCCCCGACCCCAGGGTGAACCACCGCACGGAGCGGCGGAGCGCGGTGTCCGTCGGAGTGCTCATGCCACGGCCCTCGGTTCCTGCCGTCCGCTGTCGGGGAGTGGGCGGGGTGCTCAGACCAGCACGCGCCGCTTGAGCTGCTCGAACTCCTCCTGGCTGATCGCGCCGCGGTCGAGCAGTTCCTTGCCGCGGGCGATCTCCTCGACCCCGCGGTAGCCGGGCGCGGCCACCGCGCGGATGTGGTCGTCGGTCCGCTGCTTCAACGCGGCCGCCTGCTGCACGTCGCGGTCGGTCATCGCGCGCCCCTGGCCGATCAGGTACGTCAGCGAGCCGATGAGGGGGAGGAGTATGACGAACACCGTCCAGGCGGCCTTGCCCCAGCCGGAGACGTCCCGCCGGCGGAACAGGTCGCCGAAGACGGTGATCAGCAGCCAGAAGTAGGCCATCAGGGCGAAGAACAGGACGAACGTCCACAGCAGGTCGGCGAGTGGGTAGCCGTCCGCGGCCACGGTCATGGTCCACCTCCGGGAGAGGGCGCTCCGGCCCAGGATGGGCACCGGCGGGCGCGGCCCCATCGCCCCCGCGGGATGACTCCTCGGCGTCGTCCGGCGGCGGCACCCGGGAGAGCGAGGTCCGTCGGAGCCCCCGGCCGCCTCGTCCCGGCCTCCGGAGGCCGCCTCATCCACGGAGGAGGAGGCAACCGGCACCCCGACCCGCGAGGCTCACGGGATCGGATCGGACCTCCCGCGTCCCGGGGAACCGGCGGCGGCGGTCGTCCGGCTCGGTGAGCGGGTTCCCGCGGCGAACTCCCGTCGCACGGCGCCCGCCTCGAGCAGAAGGAGCAGCGCAGATGGGACGTCAGGTGTACGAGCTCCGAGTACGCGGACCGGTCCCCGCCGAGCTCCTCGAGGAGATCGGCGCGGAGGACCTCGGCGAGGAGCCGCCGCTGACCATCCTGCGGACCGAACCCACGGACCAGCCGGGTCTGCACGGCATGCTGCAGCGCCTGCGCAGCCTGGGCCTGGACCTGATGGAGGTCCGCACGACCGGACCGGAGTCCTACGTCGACGGCTCGACGTGAGCAGTCCGGCGGCGTGCGCCCGCCCCGTCCCCGACCGCCTCGTGTGCGAGGGAGCGTGATGCCCGATGTCTCCCGTCCTGGTGGTGCTCGGCGCCGCCGTCCTGGTGGGGACGACGGTCGTCGTCCTGGCGGTGTGGGGCCGGATCCGCTACGCGCGTGAGCTGCCCTCGTTCCGGTGTCGGGTCGGCCCGCCGGCGTCGTCGCGCCGATCCGAGGCGCGGTGGTGTCTCCGGCGCACGCGGGCGGCGTGGGTCGACGACGTGCTCCTCCTCCGGTCCGGCCTGCTGCGGCTGTGGCTCACGCCGCTCGCGGTCGGGGTCGCCCGGGAGGTGACGGTGGAGGCGCTGGAGCCGGGGGAGGTGCGCGGCCTGGGGCGGCGTCCGGTCGCCCTGCGGTTCACCGGGCACGACGGCTGTGAGGTGGAGGTCGCGGCGGCGCACGAGGACGCCGGCCTCCTGGTCGGGCCCTTCCTCACGGCGGCGATGTCCGGTCTCCCCGACGCGCCCCGCGAGCGCGGCGTCTGAACCGCTGGGGTCATCCGACCGGGGTGATGAACCCCCGGGCCGGCGTTCGCGACGCTCTGCCGCGACCACCCGGACCACGAGGGAGCACCCCATGCCGCTGCTCGACCTGTTCTGGACGATGTTCCTCTTCTTCTGCTGGATCCTGTGGTTCTGGTTGCTGTTCCGGGTCTACTCCGACCTGTTCCGGCGCCAGGACATCGGGGGCTGGGCCAAGACCGGCTGGGTGGTCTTCACGATCCTGCTGCCGTTCCTCGGCGTCTTCGTCTACCTGATCTCGCAGGGCCGGTCGATGGCCGAGCGGGCCGAGCTCGAGGTCGAGCGGCAGCGGGCCGCCACGGAGGCCTACATCCGGTCGGTGGCCGCCGACGCCGGGACCACGCAGACGGCGAAGGCCCGCGGCCTCCTCGACAGCGGTGCGATCACGCGCGACGAGTACGAGCGCCTGGTGCCGAAGGTCCCCAGCTGACCGCTGCGCCTCACGACAGCGGCACCCCGGCCGGCGACGGCCGGGGTGCCGCTGTCGTCGGTCAGGCAGCCGGCACGCGGTGCGGAGCCCGGGGGAGCAGGAACGCGGCCACCCATCCGACGACGGTGAAGCCGCCCACCACCAGGATCGCGGTGAGGAACGGCGGGTTCCCGCCGGCCGCCGCCGCGACGAGCACCGAGCCCGCGATCGCGACACCCAGCGACGAGCCGAGGTTCGACACGCTGCGGGAGACCCCGGAGATGTCCCCCTGGACCTCCTCCGGCCACGCCGACTGCACGACGTTGACCGACGCGGTGAGCATCGCGCCGAGGCCGAACCCCATGAGGAACAGGCCGGGCCAGAAGGTCCAGACGGCGGAGTCCTGCCGGGCCAGGCCGAGGAGGAGCAGCAGTCCGACGACGGTCACGGTGAACCCGGCCCGGATCAGCAACCGCTGCGGGTGCCGGCTGGCCATCCGCTGCGCCATCGCCGACGACAGCAGGATGCCGATGGTGGCCGGCAGCAGCATCAGGCCGGTCTGGATCGCCGAGTAGCCGCGCTCCTGCTGCAGGAACACCGAGATGACGAAGAAGGAGCCCTGCATCACCAGCCACTGGACGGTCTGGGTGAGCAGGCCCAGGTTCGACGTCCGGTTCCCGAACAGGGCGGGCGAGACGAGGGGCGCCCGACCGCCGCGCTCGCGGGCGCGGGCGTACAGGAAGAAGCCGGCCAGCACCACGACGCCCAGGCCGACGACCAGCCACACCCGGGCCGAACCCCAGCCGAGGGTGTTGGTCTGCAGGACGCCGAAGACCAGGAAGAACAGCCCGGCCGCCGACAGGACCGCGCCGACGACGTCGAAGCGCGGCCGCTGCGCCGGGAGCGGCGGGTCGTCGATGCGCCGCGCCAGCAGGGCGATGACGGCCACGACGACCACCTGGAGCAGGAACGAGGCCCGCCAGCTCACGTAGCTGGTGATGAGGCCGCCGATCAGCGGCCCGGCGGCGGCGCCCAGCCCGGCGGCCCCGCTGACCACGCCGAACCACTTGGCCCGGGTCTTCAGGTCGTCGAAGACCACGGTGATGAGGATGTAGATCGGCGGGATGAGCAGCGCCGAGCCGACGCCCTCGAGCAGCGAGTAGCCGATCGTGAGCATCCCCAGCCCCTGCGAGAGAGCGGCCAGCAGGGCACCGGCCCCGTAGACCACCAGGCCGAGGATGAAGCAGTACTTGCGGCCCCAGATGTCGGTGAGCTTGCTGCCCGGGATCATCAGGGCCGCCATCGTCAGCGTGAACAGCGTGATGGTCGTCTGGATCCCGGCGACGTCGGTGTCCAGGTCGTCGGCGATCGTGCTGATCGCGACGTTCATGTTCGACGCGGCGTAGCTGGCGATGAACTGGGCGAGGGCGAGCGGGAGGACGACGGCCCCCGCGGTCGCCGTCGCCGGTCCGGCGCCGGTCCTGGTCATGGCGGGTCCTCCGGGATCGGCGCCGGGCGGCGGTGTCGGGCCGGCGCGGTTACGAGGAGCGCTGCTCCGGGACCTGGTCGGCCAGGGCGGCCGCGCCGAGGACCCCGCGCAGGATCGCGCCGGCCGCCGCGGTCACCCGCGCGCTGCCGACCACGGGGGCGATGGCGACCAGGACGGCCTGGGCCTTCTCCGCCGTGAGGCCCGCCTCGGCCGCGGCGCCGAGGGTGATCGCGTAGGAGATCGGCGCGGCGTCCATGGCGACGAGGGCGGCGAGCCGCACGAGCAGGTAGGTCTCGGCGTCCAGCCCCGACCGCTCGGCCGCGTCGAGGTTCATCGCGAGCAGCGTCTCGAGGACCGGTGCGTCGCCCTGGGCGATGCTCTCGAGCGCGTTGTCGGGGGTGGTCTGGGTCATGGCTCCTCCTGGACGAGGCGGGACGGACGGACGTCCAGCGTCGGGCGCCGGCCGCCGTCCGTCCTCACCCGCTGCGGACGAGCACGCGGCTCAGCGGGGCGGGCGCCCGTCGAGGGCCGCGTCGAGCGTGGTCGCGGCGTCGATGAGCGCGAGGTGGGTGAAGGCCTGCGGGAAGTTGCCGATCTGCTCGCCGGTGAGGGCGATCTCCTCGGAGTACAGGCCCACGTGGTTGCCGTAGGTCAGCATCTTCTCGAAGGCGGTGCGGGCGTCGTCCAGCCGGCCGGCGCGGGTGAGCGCGTCGACGTAGGCGAACGTGCACAGCGAGAAGGTGCCCTCCGACCCGCGCAGCCCGTCGGGGGAGGCCTCGGGGTCGTAGCGGTAGACCAGGCTGTCGGTGACCAGCTCGCGGTCCATCGCCGCCAGCGTGGTGGTCCACATGGGGTCACGCCCGTCGACGAACCCGACCGCGGGCATGCGCAGCAGCGCGGAGTCCAGGACCTCGGTGTCGTAGTGCTGGACGAAGGCCTGCCGCTGGAAGTGGAAGCCGCGCTCGAGGACCTGCTGGTAGATCGCATCGCGCGCGGCGCGCCAGCGCTCCAGCGCCGCGGGCCGGCCGTGCTCGGTGGCCAGCCGGATGCCGCGGTCGAAGGCCACCCAGCACATCACCCGCCCGTAGGTGAACGGCTGCCGGCCGCCGCGGGTCTCCCAGATCCCCTCGTCGGGCTGGTCCCAGTTGTCGACCAGCCAGTCGAGCACGTGGCTGACAGCCGTCCAGCCCGCGTGCGGGAGCGGCAGGCCGGCCCGGATGCCGGCGTAGACGCTGTCGAGCGCCTCCCCGTAGATGTCGAGCTGCAACTGTTCGGCGGCGCCGTTGCCGATGCGCACCGGGGTCGAGCCGCGGTAGCCGCGCCAGTGGTCGAGCACGTCCTCCTTGAGGTCGGAGGAGCCGTCGATGCGGTACATGATGTTCAGCGGGCCGCTGTCGGAGCCGACCCGCTCGCGGATGCGGTCGCCCATCCACCGGCCGAACTGCGCGGCCTCCGCGGTCAGGCCGAGCTTGAGCAGCGCGTGCACCGAGAACGAGGCGTCGCGCACCCAGGTGAAGCGGTAGTCCCAGTTGCGCTCCCCGCCGACCTGCTCGGGCAGGCCCGCGGTGGGCGCGGCCACGAGGCCGCCGGTGGGGGCGTAGGTCATCAGCTTCAGCGTGATCGCCGACCGCTGGACGTCCTCCCGCCATCGACCGGTGTAGGTCGAACGGGACACCCACGAGCGCCAGAAGGAGACCGTCTCCTGGAACAGGGCCCGCACCTCGGCCGGCCGGATCTCACGCGGTGGCTCGCTCCCGCCCCACTCGAGCACCACCCCGCGGGTCTGGCCCGCCTCCAGGGGGAGCGTCGCGTGCCCGTCGCCGTCCCCGGCGCCCTGGATCAGCCGCTCGTCGTCCGGCTCGCGGACGACGTGCAGGGTGAGCCGCTGGCCGTTCGCGGTGAAGACGGCGCCGTTCGCCGTCACGTCGGCCCGGTGCGCCTGCCGCCCGTAGTCGAAGCGGGGGGCGACATCGATGTCGAACGTCACCCGGCCGCGGACGCAGTCGAGGATCCGCACGATCCGGTGGTTGTCCGTGGCCTTGTCGCCGGCGGGCGGCATGAAGTCGACGACCTGCCCGAGGCCCTCATCGGTGAAGAACCGGGTCACCAGGACGGCGGTGTCGGGCAGGTACATCTGCTTGGACGTGTACTCCACACCCGCCGGGCGGATCCGGAAGTGGCCGCCGCGCTCGTCGTCCAGCAGCGCGCCGAAGACGCTGGGGGAGTCGAAGCGGGGCGCGCAGAACCAGTCGATCGACCCGTCGGTGGTGACGAGCGCGGCGGTCTGCAGGTCGCCGATGAGCCCGTGCTCGGCGATGGCGGTCTCGGTCCTGGGCGTCTCGGTCATGCCGGCGACCGTGACGCGGGCGGCTCGCCGGGCGCCTCATCCCCCGGGGGTGATGAGTTCGGCGGTCCACCGGAACCAGGCTGGTCCGCTGACCGCCGGGTTCCGCGCCCGCGGGAGGGGAGGAGCCATGCGCCGCTTCGCCGTCGGGCTGCTGGTTCTCATCAGCGCCGTCGCCCTGGTCCTGGCCAGCACCTCGCTGTGGACCCGCCGCACCGTGATCAATACGACGGTCTTCGTCGCCACCGTCGAGACGATGGTGGACCTGCCGCAGGTGGAGGCCCGCATCACCGACGAGGTGACGTCGACGGTCATGACCAACCCCGATGTGAAGGCCGCCATCGACGAGGGAGTGGCGCTGCTGCCCGACCGGCTCCAGCAGTTCCGCTCCACGGTCGAGGAGGGGATCCGGTCACTGGTGGCCACGGGCGTGCGGCGTCTGCTGACCAGCGACCCGTTCCGGCCGCTGACGCAGGCGGCGCTCACCTCCGCGCACGACCAGCTGGTCGCCGGCGAGTCGGTGCGGTTCACCCTCGGCCAGGCCAAGGAGCGCATCCCCGACTCGGCGAAGACCGGCATCGCCGGGCAGATCCTCGACCTGCTGCCCGACGACGTCGGCGTCACGATCGTGACCCCGGCCGACGCCCCGCAGCTCTACACCGCGGTCGACCTGCTGAAGTCGGTCTGGTGGTGGCTGGGGCTGCTGTCGCTGGGCACGCTCGCCGGCGCGCTGGGCACCTCGCGGCACCGCCGGGGCACGCTGCGCGCCTGGGCGGTGACCACGACGGTGCTGACCCTGCTGGTGCTGCTCGCGCTGCGGATTGGCCGCGGGGCGCTCGTGGCGAGCGTCCGGGTGGAGAACCGCGACGCCGTCGGGGCGATCTACGACGTGCTCGCCGCCAGCCTGCGGTCCTGGACGCTGTGGCTGCTCGGTGCCGCCCTGCTCCTCCTGGTGCTCACGCTCGTCTGGGGCCGGCTCGGGATCGTGGCCGGGGTGCGGCGCGGCGTGGCCTCGGCCCGCGCGACGCTGCGCCGGAGGCGGGAGGAGTCCCGCGCGGCCGCGGCGCTCGCCGCCGAGGGGGCCGAGCCGGCGGCGGACGCCGACGTCCGTGAGCCCTGGACGCGGCGGGTGGCCGCCGGGACGCGCGCGTTCGCCGAGGGGCTGGACCTGCCGCAGCGGACCGCCCGACTGGGCGGGTTCGTCCGCGACTACCTCGTCCCCGCACGCTGGTGCGGCATCATCCTCGGGGCGCTGGTGCTGCTGTTCTGGCCCGCCCCCACGCTGTCGGTGCTGATCTGGATCGCGGCCCTGGTCGCGCTCTACATCGGGGCGCTGGAGCTGCTGCAGAGCCGGGCCCCGGAGCCGGCACCCGCGGAGCCGATCACCTCCGGTGCCGTGCCCGCGACGGGGGCGGTCGGCGTCGCCGCCGACGGCGCCCCGGTGACCCCTGGGGTCGTCCCTGCCCCCCGTGCAGGTCCCCTCCGGGTCGACGGCGCGGCCGAGGCCGCGCCGGGCGGCGCTCCGGTCGCGACCGCGGTGGAACCGGTCCAGGTCGTGCCCGAGCCGGAGCGGTTCGTCCCGGCGGCGCTCACGCCGGAGACGATCTCGACGCTCAACGACCGCCTCGACCTGCTCGTGCGCCTGGGCAGCGCCCGGGACGCCGGCGTCCTCACCGACGAGGAGTTCGGCCGCGAGAAGAACCGGCTGCTCGGCGTGTGACGCGCGGGTCAGCCGGCGTCCGGTGGCGGCGCGCCCGGGTCGATGCTCGCTCGACGGCGGCGGTCGACGGCGGCGAGGAAGAGCTTGAGCACCAGCCCGATCAGCACCAGGTCGCCGACCATCTGCACCGTGGTGAGGACCCGGGCCACCTCGCTGACCGGGGCGATGTCGCCGAAGCCCACGGTGGCGAAGACCGTGACGACGAAGTAGAGGCCGTCGACGCGGCTGATGGGCTCGGTGAAGGCGTCCGGGTCGGTGCCGGAGAGCTGCACGAACGTGGTGGCGAACAGCAGGAGGAACAGCGGGAGTGACAGCGCGATGCCCTCGACCGCCCGCAGCGCGGGGTGCGGCGCCCTCAGGATCGCCCGCACCTGCCAGGTGACCAACAAGCCCATGGCCACCACGCCGGCGCCGAGCGCGGCGACCGTCGCGGCGGTGAACGCGCGGTCGAGGGGCAGCGCGAAGTAGACGACGAGCAGGCCCACACTCGTGAGGACCGTCCGCACCACGGCCACGAGCAGTGGCCGCCGCCCAGGATCGCCGGGCGCCGTCCGCTCCGTGGGCAGGGCAGCCGCGGCGCCCCGTCCGGGGGACCGCTCGGCGCGGGCGGGACCGTCCACCCGGCCGATGCTGGCGCGGCGACGACCGCCGAGGATCACCCGCCCCGGGTGAGCGGGCCCCAGCAGTGGGGTGCTGGTTGGTCGCCACGGACGGGACGCGGCGCCTCCTCGGGTAGCGCTGGTGGGAACCGGGCGAGGTCGACGGCCCGCCCCGGGCCCAGCGCCGGTTCGTGACCACCCGCGACCGCGCCTGCCGGTTCCCCGCCTGCGGGCAACGGGTGGGCTGGGCAGGCCTCGACCACGTCGTCCCGCACGCCTGCGGCGGGGCGACCGACTGCGCCGACCTGTGCCTGTCTGTGCCGCAGTCACCACCGGCTGAAGAGACCCTTGCCCGCGGCTGGCGGTCCGCCATGACCGACGACGGCGTCCTGCACGTGCCTCCGGGGTCACCCGCACGACCCGACCACCCGGCCTTGGACCCCCGGCACCCGAACCACCCGCAGCTGACGAGCCACCGCCGCAGTCTCTCCACCGGACGGTGATCGCCCGCCCTTCCGACCACCGGGCCCCGGACGACCCGGGGTCGGCGCCGGGTGAGCGCACGCCGACCCACGGTCGGACCGCGGTCAGAGGTCGGTGCGAGCCGGGATCCGACCGCGGGCGACGGCGTCGGCCAGCCGGCGGTGGTCGTCCTCGTTGACGTCCGCGTAGGCCTCGGCGAAGTCGGCGATCGCGGTCTCGAAGGCGGCCGAGGAACCGAGGTACCCGGAGATCGCGATGCGGTCACCGGAGCGTGCGTGGGCGCGGGCGAGACACCAGGCGCACTGCTCGCCGTAGACCTCGAGCCCCTGCGGACGCAGGTCGTCGACCTCGATCGACCCCTTCCAGTCCCGCAGCTGCCGGATGTAGAAGTCCCGCTCGACCCCGTCGATCCCGGCCGTCCGCTGCCAGCCGAGGAAGATGTCGCTGGCCTGCTGCATGAGGCGCTGGCCGGCCACGACCCGCTGCCCCTGGTTGGTGTACCGGCTCCGGCCCACGAACTCCGCGTGCACCGAGGGCTCGGCCTCCTTGATCTGCAGCAGCAACGGGTCGTCCTCGTCGCGCCCGACGAGCAGGACCACCCAGCAGCGGGTGCCGACGCTGCCCACGCCGACGACCTTGCGCGCCATGTCGACGTAGCTGTAACGCTCCAGCAGGGTGCGCCGGTCGGACTGCAGCGTGCCGCGGTACTGCCGGATGAGGAGGCGGAACGCCTCGGCCGGGTCGTCGCCCTCCGCTCCGGGGGCGAGGTCGCGCAGCGGCACGAGCAGCGGGGGGTCCGCCTTGATCCGCGGCGCCCCGTCGACCACCTCGGTGAGCTTCCCGAACGCCTGCAGCGTGTCCCGTGTCCGAGCCCGGTCGAGGGCCTGCGCGAGACGGTCGCGCCGTGCCCGGTCCAGCCGGGGGGCGAGCTGCACGGTGAGCAGGTCGGCGTCGATGTGCGAGTACCAGACGTCGATGTCGCGGGCGCGGGCGAACTCGGCCATGGCCGTCCGGTAGCGGGCGCCGGCCGCGAGAGCCACGGCCCGCCGCCGCTTGCGGGGGACGCCGTTCTGCCGGCCCGCGATCTCCAGGCTGGCGACCAGTCGCTTCACGTCGAACTCGAACGGGCCCGGCAGCGTCTCGTCGAAGTCGTTGGCGTCGAACACCAGGCGCCGTTCCGGCGAGCCGAACATCCCGAAGTTCGAGACGTGCGCGTCCCCGCACATCTGCACGGTCAGTCCCGAGCGCGGGGTCCCGGCCAGGTCGGCCGCCATCACCCGCGCGGCACCGCGGTAGAAGGCGAAGGGCGACTGGAGCATGCGTCCGTAGCGGATCGGCAGCAGGTCGGGGACCCGGGTCGCCCCCTGCTCCACGAGCAGGGCCAGCGGGTCGGGCGAGGACGCCGTCCGGGAGAACTCCGCGTGCGCGTCGAGCGCGACGGCGGTGCGCAGGACCTTGCCGGCGGCGCGCCGCTCCTTCGGAGTGGGCCTGGTGGTCGGCGCGGCGTCCCGCACGGGGCGATCGTCGTGGGACGCCGGGGCTGTCGTCAGCACGTCGAGCTCACCTGGTCGAGGAGGGAATCGGCGTCGTGGACGAGGACTCCGATGGCGGAGGCGACGGCGCCGAGGGTCTGGGCCGAGGGGTTGCCCTGCGCCGTGTCTATCGCGGTCTGCACCTGGTCGGCGTCGGCCTGCACGGTGTCGACCTGGCTCGCGTACTCGTCGCCGGCGTCCTCGCGCAGCTTCGCCAGGTCGCTCTTCACCGACGCGAACGCCCCCTTCACGGCGTCGGTGCCCTGCTGGACGGGCTGGACGTCCCCCAGCGCGGTGACCGACGACCGCAGGTCGTCGGCGGCCTGGCACACCGCCGCACCCGACGCCTCCGCCGTGCCCGACGCTCCGGTGCCCGACGTCGCAGCACTCGACGCCGGAGCACTCGACGTCGCGGTGCCGGATGCCGCAGGGCTCGACGACGAGCCCGAGTCCGAGCACGCGGCGACCGCCAGCGCGACGACGACGGCCCCGATCCCGGCTGCGCTTCTCCGCCTCATGACCCGACGGTGCAGGGCCGGGGCGGGCGGCTGCGTCATCCAGGGGGGATGAGGTCACGCACCGGGCCGCAGGCGAACCTCGGGAGCCAGGAACGCCACCCGGGGAGGAACCGTCATGACCGCCAACGTGTCCGGTCCCTACGCGGCCGCGCCGTCGAGGCACAAGGGGCTCCGGGTCGCGGTCGGGCTGCTCGGCGTGGCCGTCGTGGTCATCGGGATCGTGCTGCTGTTCAACCCCGTCGCCGCCGCCCGCAGCCTGGCGCTGCTGATCGGCCTGGCCTTCGTGGTCGGCGGGCTGCTGGAGATCGCCGTCGCGTGGGACGCCGAGCGGCACCGCACGGGGTCGCTCGTGCTGGGGGCGATCCTCGTGCTCGGCGGCATCCTGGCCGCGTTCTGGCCCGGCCTCACCCTCTGGACGCTGGTGCTGATCACCGGGCTGTCCCTGATCGTCCACGGTGCCGGCCGGGTCGGCCTCGCCGTCGTCGCGCGACGGGAGATCCCCGGGTGGGGCTGGCTCGTCGCGCTCGGCGCGGTCAACGTCATCGTGGGCGTCCTGGCCATCGTCTGGCCCCAGGCGACCGTCCTGGTGCTCTGCATCGTCTTCGGCCTGCAGGTCGTCTTCCTGGGCCTGGCCCTGGTGGCCGCCGGGTTCTGGCGCCCCGGCACCGCGCGAGGACTCCCCTCGATGGGTTGAGCACCACCGTCCGCACGAGCGAGCCGGCCCGCCGGCCGGGACCGAGCAGGAGAGAGGAACCGACATGCCAGGACTGCTACGAGGGATGGCCCGCACCGCCGTCGTCGCGGGGACGGCGACCGCCGTGTCCAACCGGGTCTCCCGCCGCCAGGCCAACCGGTGGGCCAACCAGCAGGGCTACTACGCGCAGGAGCCGCAGTACGCCGAGCCCGCACCCGAGGCCCCGCCGCGCACCGACACCAACACGAAGCTGGCCCAGCTGCGCGAGCTGGCCCAGCTCCGGGACTCCGGCGTCCTCGACGACGCCGAGTTCGAGCTCCAGAAGAGCCAGATCCTCAACTCCTGACCCCGGGCCGCCCGGTCCGGTCGCGCACACCCCGAGGAGAAGTCCATGGCCACCATGACCGTCTGGAAGTTCCCGACCGCCCACGGCGCAGACAGGGCCGAGGCGACGCTCAAGGACCTGCAACGCAGGGAGCTCATCCGGATCCACGACGCCGCGATCGTGAGCTACCCGGAGGGTGCGAGGAAGCCCAAGACCCGGCAGCTGACCAACATGGCCGGCGCCGGCGCCCTCGGTGGCGCGTTCTGGGGCATGCTGTTCGGGCTGATCTTCTTCGTCCCGCTGCTGGGGATGGCGATCGGTGCGGGCATGGGCGCACTCACCGGCAGCCTCACCGACGTCGGCATCGACGACAGCTTCATCCGCCGGATGCGGGACGAGATCCAGCCCGGCACGTCGGCGCTGTTCGTCCTCTCCTCGGACGCCGTGGTGGACAAGGTCAGGCAGGCGTTCGAGGGCCAGGAGATGGTCCTGGTCGAGAGCAACCTCAGCTCCGACCAGGAGGAGAAGCTGCGCGAGGTGTTCGCGGAGGAGCAGGTGGCGCCCGAACCGAGGACGCCTGCACCCACGAGCTGAGCGCGACCTCGGGCCGGGGCCCGGCTGCTGCGGCAGCCGGGCCCCTGGTGCGTGCCCGGTCGGCGGGAGCAGGGCGACCAGCAGGAGTCGTCCACCTCGGACGGGGGTCCGGTCCCGTCGTGGCGCGGCGGGGGACAGCCGGTCAGGGACAGCCGGTCAGCCCAGCGCCGGATCAGCCCAGCGCCAGACCCTCGGTCGAGCCGGAGGGCGTGGGGTCGGGGAGCCGGGCCATGCGGAAGGAGTTGGCCAGCCCGGCGAGCCCCGCGAGGATCGGGACGACCAGGGCGACCTGGAGGGACAGGGGCCGGGTCTCGGTGTTGATCCGGATGATCTCGGCCCGGACCGGTGCCGGCTGACCGGCGAGCAGTTCCTCGAGTCCGGCGTTGCTCATCAGCTGCGCGTCCTCGTCCAGCACGCGGGCCACCTGCTCCTGTTCGGCGGGGGAGAGGACGTCGCTGCTCTCTGCGGCGGCGGTGAACGCCGTCGCCAGCGTGGCGAGCATGATCGCCCCCGCGAAGGCCAGCCCGAAGGACAAGCCGAACGACCCGGCTGCCGAGTTCACCCCGGCGGCCTCGCTGACCCGCTCGTCGGAGACCGGACTGAGCGTGTAGTTGTTCAGCTGCGAGACCAGCAGTCCCAACCCGGACCCGGCGATCAGCAGCGGCACCAGGAGGTACCAGCCGGAGTCCGCGCGGGGCACGAGCGGGAGCAGCAGCGTCAGCCCTGCGGTGAGGAGTCCGAACCCCCAGCGGACGACGGTGGACGGGCGCCGCCGTCCGGCGCGCTTGCCGGCGAGCAGGGCGACCCCGAACATGCTCAGCGACAGCGGGGCGATGGACAGGCCCGCTTGCAGCGCGTCGTACTCCAGCACCATCTGCAGGTAGATCGGCAGCACGATCATCGTGCCGCCCAGGGCGATCTGCTGGAGCAGTTGCTCGGACACGCCCAGCCGGAAGTACCGGGACGAGAACAGGTCCGGGTCGAGCAGGGTCGGCCGGCCGAGGCGCTTGCGGCGGCGCAGCCACCACACCAGCGCGCCCATCGCGGCGAGCCCGACCACCATGAGCGCGCCGACGGACTCGCCGCCCTCCTGCCACACCAGGATGCTCAGCACGATGCCGCCCATCCCGACGACGGACAGGGCCGAGCCGACGACGTCGACGCGCCGCGGACCGGTGTAGGGCACGTCGTGGACGAGCCGGAGCCCGCACAGCACGGCCGCGATGATCACGGCCTCGAGCGCGAACCCGACCCGCCACGACAGGTAGGTGGTGATCACCCCGCCCAGGAGCGGACCCACCGCGGCAGCGATGGCCGCCGCGGCGCCGACCACGGCGTAGACCTTGGTCCGGGCGGCGCCGTCGAAGTTGCCGTGGACGAGGGACTGCATGGCGGGCAGAAGCAGCGAGGCGCCGAGTCCACCGACCAGTGCCCAGAACACGATGATCGCGGCCAGGCTCTGGGCGAGTGTCATGGCCACGGCGCCGACGGCGTAGCCCAGCAGGCCGAGCACGTAGGCCCGCTTGCGCCCGAACAGGTCGCCGACCTTGCCGCCGATCAGGATGAACGCGGCGGACACCAACGCCTCCAGCGCGATCGCCGACTGCACACCGGAGACGGTCGTGCCCAGGTCCCGGACGACCGCCGAGATCGAGACGTTCATCAGCGAGGTGTCGACGACGAGCACGAACATCGCCATCGCCAGGAGGACGGCGAGCAGGCGACCGCCCGTGCCGGATGAGGGAGGAGCAGCGTCCGGCTTCTCGACGGCCATTCTGAGGATGGTGGGCGCACCGGGATCGGTACGGCTCATCCCGACGTGGTGAGCGGCCGCGGGCGTCATCCTCCGCGAGTGAGGCCCGCGACGGGCCGGGCTGGTTGGTTGGTACCGCGTGGAACGCCCGGCTCCACGGGTGAGCGAGGTGGCGATGTGCAGGTGGATGGCCTACTTCGGCGACCCGGTCTCCGCCGGGGAACTGCTGTTCCGACCGGCTCACTCGATCATCGACCAGAGCCTGCACGCCCGGCTCGGCGGCTTCGCCACCAACGGTGACGGCTTCGGCATCGGCTGGTACAGCGACGGGGGAGCGCCCGCTCTCTACAAGAGCACGCAGCCGGCCTGGAGCGACGAGAACCTGCGGGAGCTCGGGGGGCAGATCCGCACGCCCCTGCTCTTCGCGCACGTCCGCGCCTCCAGCGGGACCCCGGTGCAGCGCAGCAACTGCCACCCGTTCCGGTACGGCCGCTGGCTGTGGATGCACAACGGGTCGTTGGCGCAGTTCGCCGAGGTGAAGCGCGACCTCGTGCTGGCCGTCGACCCCTCGCTGTACCCGGCCATCGAGGGGTCGACCGACACCGAGACGCTGTTCTTCCTCGCTCTCACCTTCGGGCTGGCCGACGACCCTCCGGGAGCAGTGGCCCGTGCGGTCGGCCTGGTCGAGGACGTCGGCCGGCGCCATGGCGTGCAGCACCCCGTCCACATGACGGTCGCCACCAGCGACGGCGAGTCCGTCTGGGCCTTCCGCTACTCCTCGGAGAAGGACACCAGCTCGCTGTACTACTCCAGCGACGTGTCCCAGGTGCGGCAGCTGTACCCCGACCTGGAGGCGCTGGACCAGCTCGGCCCGGACACCCGGTTCATCGTCTCCGAGCCGCTCCGTGACCTGCCGGGAGCGTGGCACGAGGTCCCGGAGGCGTCGTGGGCGCTGGTGCGCGCCGGTCACCAGGAGATCGCGCCCTTCACCCCCCTCGCCGCCACCTGAGGCGTCGAGCGGCGGTACCGCGGAACGGTCGCGGACGTCTCCTCTCGTCGGGATGAGGCCGGGTTCGGCACCGCGCCGCGTGTCAGGGAGCGGTGGGCAGCCGGTTCCGCCCGCGCTTCCAGACCCCGTCCACCGCGAGGCACAGCAGCAGGATCACCAGCAGCGTGACGGCGGTGGCCGGCTCCTCCACCAGCGTGGTGAGCGTGAACGTCACCAGGACGCCCACCGTGGTGACGATCGCCAGCCACAGCACCCAGCCACGGGCGCCGGTCTCCCCACGGATGCGCAGGTGGCCGACCGTCACGAGCGCGAACACCACGAGGGCGACCGCGCTGCCGATCGACGCGATCGCGCTCAGGTCGAAGAAGACCGCCAGCCCGGCTGCCAGCACGACGGTGAGCAGCAGGCCGGCGGGCGCACGATCGGCGAACCGGCGGCCGAGCGCCGGCGGGAACTGGCCGTTCCGGGCCATCTCCTCGCAGAGGCCCGCAGCCGGGAAGAGGCCCGAGTTGGTCGCGCCCGCCGTGGCGAACAGAGCGGTCACGCTCATCATCCAGTAGCCGAGCTGCCCGAGGACGGGCTGCGCCGCGACCGCCAGCGCGGTGCCGCCGGACGCGACCACCTGGTCGACCGTCAGGGTGCCGAACACACCCAGGGCCACGGCGACGTAGACGGCGGTCGCGATGCCCAGGGCGAGGTACACCGCGCGTGGGAGTTGCCGTGCGGGATCGGTGAGGTCCTTGGCGGTGAAGGTGATGACGCCGAAGCCGAGGAAGGCGAAGAAGGTGAGCGCGACGCTGGAGACGATCGCGCGCAGCGAGGGATACCCGGCGAACGCGAGCAGGCTCGGGTCCATGTTCCAGATCGTGGCGACGGCGAACACGGTGAGGATGCCGGTCACCACCACCACGACGACCGTCTGTGCCCGGGCAACCGCGCGGGAGCCCAGGATGTTCAGCACCGCCATCACCAGGATGACGAGGACGGCGAGGGCCTTGATCGACGGCATGCCGCCGTCGAAGGCCGCGGCGGCGTAGCTGCCGAAGGAGACCGCCACCATCGCGGTGATGATCGCGTTCGTGGCGAACAGCAGCCACGCGATGATCCCGGTGACGTGTCCGTCGCCGTACCCGCGGCGGACGTACTCCAGGAAGCCGCCCGCCGAGGGGTACCGCGCGCCGAGGCGGGCGAAGGAGTAGCCCTGCAGGAGGGCGACAGCCCCGGCGCAGAGGAACGACAGCCACACGGCCGCCCCGGCGACCTCCCCCGCGGTGCCGAGGAGTGCGAAGATCCCCGCACCCACCATGGAGCCCACCCCGATGAAGGCCGCCTGCCGCACCGACAGCTTCGTGGACCCCTTCTGCTGGACCGCCATGGCCCCTCCCACGAGTGCCGCGCCCTCGCCGGGGCGCCACCGGCCGCTGCGTCGGCGATCGCAGTGACGGTGCAGCCGTTCCTCCACCGGAGCGGTGGTCGTCCAGCGTGTTCGGCGACACCCGGGGGCCCCTCATCCCGCTCGGATGATCACGGTCGGCGCCCGGTCCTCCGGCGCGGGGCGTCTCGATCCCGCTCGGGGCACTGCCGGCGGACCGGTGCCGGTCGGCTGCGGGGACGTGCTCATCCGCCTGGGGGGATGGCGCGCGTGGTGGTGGGCGCGAGGGTGGCCGACGCGTGACGCGACCGGCCCCCGGAGGACGACGATGGCCGACCAGAGAGCCCGGCGGATAGCGGACGCGATCAAGCCGCTGCGTGTGAAGCCCGGCAGCACCGTCCGCCTGGGCAAGGACTTCGACCCCCGGTACAAGGCGAGCTTCGTGCACAAGGAGGACGGGGCGGACCTCCTGCAGACCGGCGTGACGCTCCTGGCGGAGTACCAGGCCCGCCTGGCCGCCCAGGACACCCACGGCGTGCTGGTCTGCCTGCAGTCCCTCGACGCCGGGGGCAAGGACGGGACCATCCGGCACGTGATGAGCGGGGTCAACCCGCAGGGCGTGCACGTGCACAGCTTCAAGGCACCCTCGGCCGAGGAGCTCGACCACGACTACCTCTGGCGCTACGCCCGACGGCTGCCGGCGCGCGGGGAGATCGGCATCTTCAACCGGTCGCACTACGAGGAGGTGCTGGTCGTCCGGGTGCACCAGGAGCTGCTGGCCCACCAGAAGCTGCCGCCGGAGGCGCGCGGCTCCGGGATCTGGCGGCGCCGATACCGGCAGATCAACGACTGGGAGCGCTACCTCACCGACAACGGGATCGCCGTGGTCAAGCTCTTCCTGAACCTGTCGAAGGAGGAGCAGCGCCGGCGCTTCCTCGCCCGCATCGACCTGGCCGAGAAGAACTGGAAGTTCTCCGCCAACGACGTGACCGAACGCCGGTTCTGGGACGACTACCAGGACGCCTTCTCCGAGATGCTCTCGGCCACCAGCACGGCGTGGGCGCCCTGGTACGTCGTCCCCGCGGACCGCAAGTGGTTCGCCCGGCTCTGCGTCTCAGCGGTCCTGGCCCACACCCTCATCGAGATCGGTCCGCGGTTCCCCGACGTGAGCGACGAGGACCGGGCACGGCTGCAGGCGGCCCGGGCCGAGCTCGCGGCCCAGGCGCCGGCCGAGGGGCCCGCCGTCGACGGCGCCCGGCGGGGCACGGACGTCCCGAGCCCCCGGGAGGTCGTCGAGCCGGCCGCTGCCGGTACCGGGTGACCGCGCGCAGCTCCGGCTGAGCCGTTCGCCGGCCGGGCGCGGCCGGCTCCCCGCCCGCCACCGGGTGATTCATCCACGGGGGAGGAGGACCCGTTCCCGCGCCCCGGCTGCAATGACGCCGTCCCCAGCGACTCCCGGAGGGGTCCATGAGCACCGCATCCGCTCCGCCGGCCGGTCCGGCCACACCGGTCGAGCAGGAGCCCCGCGGGACCCTGGGCCTGGGCGCCGCGACCGCGCTCATCGTCGGCAGCATCATCGGGGTCGGCATCTTCAACCTGCCGGCGTCGCTGGCCGCGTACGGGCCGATCAGCCTCGTCGCCATGGCGCTGACCACCATCGGCGCCCTGGCCCTGGCCGTCATGTTCTCCTCGCTGTCCCGCCGGCTGCCTGCCGACGGCGGCCCCTACGCCTACGCCCGGGCGGCGTTCGGCAACCTCGCCGGCTTCTCCAACGCCTGGCTGTACTGGATCACGGCGTGGTCCGGGAACGCGGCGATCGTCGTCGGCTGGGTGCTGTACGTGGAGGAGTTCGTCAACCAGGACCAGAACCCGCTGTTCTCGATCGTCCTCGCGCTGATCGGGCTGTGGCTGCCCGCCGCGATCAACCTCAACGGCGTCAAGGCGATGGGCACGGTCCAGATGTGGACGTCGGTGCTCAAGTTCATCCCGCTGGTCTTCATGTCCACCGTCGGGCTCTTCTACGTCCAGAGCGCCAACTTCGCCGTCTGGAACACCAGCGGCCAGAGCACCATGGGCGCCATCGGCGGGGCCATGGCGCTGTGCCTGTTCAGCTACCTCGGCGTCGAGTGCGCGGCCGTCGCCGCCGCCAAGGTGCGCGACCCCGACGAGAACGTCCCCCGCGCCACCATCTTCGGGACCCTCGGCACCGCGGCCGTGTACCTGCTGTCGCTGACGGCGGTCTTCGGCATCGTCTCGACCGCGACGCTGTCGGAGTCGACCGCGCCGTTCGCCACCGCGGTCAACCAGGTCTTCGGCGGCACCTGGGCCGGCTACGTCATGTCGGCGCTGGTCGTGGTCTCCGGCTTCGGCGCGCTCAACGGCTGGACGATGATCTGCGCGGAGATGCCGCTGGCCGCCGCCAAGGACGGGCTGTTCCCGAAGGCCTTCGGCAAGCTGAACCGGCACGGCGTGCCCGCGTTCGGCATCATCTCGTCCACCGCGCTGGCGTCGCTGTTCATGATCATGTCCTACGCCGGCTCGGTCGGGATCACGGTGTTCAACACCCTGGTCTTCATGAGCGGCATCACCGCCGCCATCCCGTACGCCTTCTCCGCCCTGGCCCAGGTCAAGTGGCGGGTGCTCGACCACCGGCAGCTGCAGACCCCGCGCTTCGTGCGCGACGTGGGCGTCGCCGTGGTCGGCCTGGCCTTCTCGGTGCTGTTCATCTGGTACTCGCGCAACACCGGCGGGAGCCTCTGGCAGGAGTACCTGCCGTTCATCTTCGCCGGCGGCGCGTTCCTGGCCGGCATCCCGATCTACCTCAGGCACCGGACCTCGATGTCCGAGCCGCCTGCCGTCCCGGCCTGGCGGCCCTGACCCGCGCCCAGCAGAAGGAGCGAGAGCCATGCCGTTCCGCGTCGACTCCGAGGTCGGGCAGCTGCGCCAGGTGATCCTGCACCGGCCCGGCCTGGAGCTCACCCGGCTCACCCCGCAGAACGTCGACGACCTGCTGTTCGACGACGTGATGTGGGCCCAGCGGGCCCGGGAGGAGCACGACGCCTTCGCCGAGAAGCTGCGCACCAAGGGCGTGAAGGTGTACCTGTTCCACGACCTGCTGGCCCAGGCGATCGACCAGCCCGGAGCGCGGGAGTTCCTGCAGGAGGAGCTGACCACCGCGACCCGGTTCGGGCCTGCCCTCGACGCCCCGCTGGACGAGCTCATCGGCACCCGGCCGGCAGACCTGGTGGCCGAGGCGCTCGTCGGCGGCGTCCTCAAGTCCGACCTCGACCTGCCGAAGACCTCCAGCCTGCTGCTGGAGTACCTCGACGACGACGACTTCCTGCTCGCGCCGCTGCCCAACCACCTCTTCCAGCGGGACAACTCCGCGTGGGTCCACGACGGGCTGTCGGTGAACCCGATGAGCAAGCCGGCGCGCAAGCGGGAGACGATCAACTCCCGGGTGGTGTGGAACTTCCACCCGATGTTCGCGGCCGATCCGCCGCACTTCTACTACGGCAACGACAGCGCGAACCACGACCCGGCCAACTGCGAGGGCGGCGACATCCTCGTCATCGGCAACGGCACGGTCATGGTCGGCATGGGGGAGCGGACCAGCCCCCAGGGCATCGAGTTCCTCGCCCGTCGGTACTTCGAGCACGGCCGGGTCACCAGGGTCATCGCCGTCGAGCTGCCCAAGACGCGCGCGTTCATGCACCTCGACACGGCCATGACGATGATCGACCGCGACGCCTTCAGCGTGTACCCGCACCTGCCCGAGACGCTCCGGTCGTTCACGCTCACCCCGATCGGCAGCGGGGGCGACTACCAGGTCACGGAGAACCCCGAGCTCTGGCCGGTCGTGGCCGACGCCCTCGGCGTCGAGAAGGTGCGGGTCATGCGCACGCCGATCGACCTGCTCGGCGCGCAGCGGGAGCAGTGGGACGACGGCAACAACTTCCTCGCCGTCGCCCCCGGCGTCATCTTCGGCTACGAGCGCAACACGACGACCAACACGTTCCTGCGCAGGAACGGCATCGAGATCGTGACGATCGCCGGCGAGGAGCTCGGCCGCGGCCGCGGCGGGCCGCGCTGCATGTCCTGCCCCATCGAGCGCGATGCCGTCGCTGACACGGCCGTCGCCTGAGCCCGCGGACGGAGCCCGTCATGGCCCTCAACCTCCACAACCGCGACTTCCTCAAGGAGGCGGACTTCACCGCTGCCGAGCTGCAGTTCCTGCTCGACCTCTCGTACGACCTCAAGCGGGCGAAGGCGTCGGGCAGCGAGCGGCAGCGGCTGCGCGGCCGGGACGTCGCGCTGATCTTCGAGAAGACCTCGACCCGCACCCGGTGCGCGTTCGAGGTCGCCGCCTACGACCAGGGCGGTCACGTCACCTACCTGGACCCGGCGTCCTCGCAGATCGGGCACAAGGAGTCGGCCGCCGACACCGCCAAGGTGCTGTCGCGGATGTTCGACGCCATCGAGTTCCGCGGCAAGGCCCAGGCCACGGTGGAGGAGCTCGCCGCCAACTCGGCGGTCCCGGTCTACAACGGGCTCACCGACGAGTGGCACCCCACCCAGATGCTCGCCGACTTCCTCACCATGACCGAGCACGCCCGCCGGCCGGCGCACGAGCTGACCTACTGCTTCACGGGCGACGGCCGGTTCAACATGGGCCGCTCGCTGCTCGTGACCGGCGCGATCATGGGCTCGGACGTGCGGATCTGCGCCCCCGAGGCGCTCTGGCCCGACAAGGACGTGCAGGACCTCGCGCGGGAGCGGGCCGAGGAGTCCGGGGCGCGGATCACCCTGACCGCCGACCCGGCCGAGGCCCTGCCGGGCGCCGACTTCGTGCACACCGACGTCTGGGTGTCCATGGGGGAGCCGGACGACGTGTGGCGGACACGCGTGGAGGAGCTGACCCCCTACCAGGTCAACGCCCGGGCGATGGAGCTCACCGGGAAGCCACGGGCGCGGTTCATGCACTGCCTGCCGGCGTTCCACGACACCAACACCGCGGTCGGGCGGAAGGTCGCCGACCTGACCGGCATGACCGGCGGGCTCGAGGTGACCGGCGAGGTGTTCGACTCGCCGGCCAACATCGCCTTCGACCAGGCCGAGAACCGGCTGCACACGATCAAGGCGGTCATGCTCGCCACCATCGGCGACTGACGCTGCGACGGGAGGGTGGGCCATGAGGATCGTCGTCGCCCTCGGCGGCAACGCCCTGCAGCGCCGGGGCGAGCCGATGACCGTCGAGGGGCAGCGCCACAACGTGGCGGTGGCCTGCAAGTCGCTCGCACCCGTGGCCGAGGAGCACGAGCTCGTGATCACCCACGGCAACGGGCCGCAGGTGGGGCTGCTGGCGCTGCAGGCGGCCGCGTACGACCCGGCGTCGGTCTACCCCTTCGACATCCTCGGCGCGCAGACCGACGGGATGATCGGCTACCTGATCGAGCAGGAGCTGGGCAACCTGCTGCCGGCGGAGAAGCCGCTGGCCACCGTCCTGACGATGATCGTGGTCGAGCCCGACGACCCCGCGTTCGAGTCGCCGACGAAGTTCGTCGGCCCCGGGTACACCGCCGACGCCGCCCGGGAGCTCGCCGCGCGGCGCGGCTGGGTCTTCCGCCAGGACGGCGACTCCTGGCGGCGCGTCGTCCCCTCGCCGCAGCCCCGGCGCATCGTGGAGGTCCGCCCGGTCGAGTGGCTGCTGGCCCGGGGGTGCGTGGTCATCGCCGCCGGCGGTGGCGGGATCCCCACGATGTACCCGCACGGCACGCGGACCCTGGTCGGCGTCGAGGCGGTCATCGACAAGGACCGCGCCAGTGCCGTACTCGCCCAGGAACTGCACGCCGACCTGCTGGTCATCGCGACCGACGTCGAGGCGGTCTACCTCGACTGGGGCACGCCGGAGCAGCGGGCGGTCGTCGCCGCGCACCCGGACGCGCTCGACCCCGGCCTGTTCCCCCCGGGCTCCATGGGACCGAAGGTCGAGGCCGCCGCGCAGTTCGCCCGCTCCTCGGGCCGGTCGGCGGTCATCGGCTCGCTCGACCAGTTGTCCTCGATGCTCGCCGGTGACGGCGGGACCAGGATCTCGGTGCACGCCGAGGGGATGGAGACCCGATGAGCGCCCCGACCGACCCCCGGGTCTCGGCCCAGCCGACGATCCCCGTCCAGCGGACGGTCAGCGCCGAGGGGCTCCCGCCGTACCTGCTCCCGCCCGAGCAGGTGGTCGCCGGCCTCGGTGCCGACGTCCGGAACGGCCTGACCCACCGGGAGGCCGCCCGCCGCCTGCAGGAGACCGGGCCGAACAAGCTCACCAGTGAGAAGCCGCCGTCGATCTGGGTGGTCGCGCTGTCCCAGCTGCGCGACCCGATGAACATCATGCTGATCGTGGTGGCGGTGGCCAGCCTGCTCATCGCGCAGGTCTCCACCGCGGTGCTCGTGGCCGCACTGGTCCTGCTCAACGTGGTGCTCGGCACCCGGCAGGAGCTCAAGGCCCGGGCCAGCGTCGACGCCCTGGCCAAGCTGCAGGTGCCGCAGACCCGCGTGCTCCGGGAGGGGCAGTACGAGCAGATCCCGGCCGAGGAGGTCGTCCCGGGGGACGTGGTCCGGCTCGAGGCCGGCGACGTCGTGCCCGCCGACGGGCGGATCGTCGCCTCGGCCACGCTGGAGACGCAGGAGGCCGCGCTCACCGGGGAGAGCGCGCCGATCAGCAAGGGTGCGGAGACCCTGACCGGGCCCGACGTCGGGCTCGGTGACCGGGTCAACATGCTGTTCCAGAACACCTCGGTCACCCGCGGCACGGCGAGCATGGTCGTCACCGCGACCGGCATGCAGACCGAGATGGGCAAGATCGCGACGATGCTCACGTCGGTGACCCGGACCCGGTCGCCGTTGCAGAAGGAGCTCGACGGGCTCACCCGGGTGCTCGGCATCGTGGCGTGGACGGCCGTGGCGCTGATCGTCGTCGTGGGCCTCGCCCGGGACCTGCCGGCCGAGGACGTCCTGCTGCTGGGCACCGCCATGGCGATCTCGGCCATCCCGACCGGCCTGCCCACCTTCGTCCAGGCGATGCTCTCCTACGGCGCCCGGCAGCTGGCCGAGGCCAAGGCCGTGGTCAAGAACCTGACCGACGTCGAGACCCTCGGCGCGACCAGCGCGATCAACACGGACAAGACCGGCACGCTGACGCTCAACGAGATGATGGTGTCGACCATGTACGTGGACGGCGCCTGGTTCACCGTCGACGGCGAGGGCTACCGGAAGACCGGCGGGATCCGCGCGGTGGCCGGCACCGAGCTGCCCGACTTCACCCGGCTGGCCTACGCGCTGGTCCTCGACAGCGACGCGACGGTGGGCGACGACGGCACCGTCATCGGCGACCCGACCGAGGCCGCGCTGGTGGTGCTCGCCGCCAAGCTGGGCGTGGACGCCGACGAGACGCGGCGGGCCTACCCGCGGCTGACCGAGGTGCCCTTCGACTCCGACTACAAGTTCATGGCGACCTTCCACCGCGTCACGATCGACGGGGTCGAGCACGTGGTGGAGCTGGTGAAGGGCGCGCCCGACGTCGTCCTGGGCCGGTGCAGCCGGGCAGGGGGCCCGTTCCGCTCGCCCCAGGTGCCGATCGAGGAGGAGCGCGGCCGGATCGAGGGGGCCAACCGGCAGATGGGGGAGAAGGGCCTGCGGGTGCTCGCCTTCGCCGCCCGCCTGGTCCGCGAGGACGAGCTGGGGGCGATGCAGGCCGACCCCATGACGCTGACCACCGACCTCGGCTTCGTCGGGATGGTGGGCATCATCGACCCGCTGCGGCCCTCGGCCAAGGCCGCCGTCGAGACGGCACTGCGCGCCGGCATCGACGTCCGGATGATCACCGGTGACCACGCCGTCACGGCGCATGCCATCGGCGAGCAGCTCGGGCTGGGGGCGGGCGCGATCAGCGGCGCGGAGCTGCAGGCGCTCTCGGACGAGGAGCTGCGCCGGAGGTTGCCCCGGCTGCACGTGTTCGGCCGCGTCACGCCCGAGGACAAGCTCCGGCTGGCCCGGATCATGCAGGGCGAGGGGCTGATCGTCGCGATGACCGGGGACGCGGTCAACGACGCCGCGGCGCTCAAGCAGGCCGACATCGGGGTGGCCATGGGCTCCGGCAGCGAGGTCTCCAAGCAGGCCGCGCGGATGGTCCTCACCGACGACAACTTCGGCACGCTGGTGCACGCCGTCGAGCTGGGCCGCAGCATCTACGGCAAGGTCGTCTCCTACATCCGCTACCAGATGAGCCAGCTGCTCTCGCTGGTGCTGCTGTTCGTCACCGCCACGGTGTTCAACATCAACAGCGGCGTGGCGATGACCCCGCTCATGGTGCTGTTCCTGAACTTCTTCGTGGCGGTCTTCCCGGTCGTGGTGATCCTGCTCGACCCGGCCGACCCGGAGATCATGGACCGGCCGCCACGGGACCCGAAGGTGCCGATCACCAACCTCCCGGCGGTCGTCCGCTGGATCGCGTACGGCACGGTGCTGTTCCTCTCGGGTCTCGTGCCCCTGGTCGCCGGCCCGGACGAGCCCAGCACCGACGTCGCCAGCGCGTCGATGACGATGTGCTACGTCGTCATCGGGCTGGGCACGATCTTCAGCGGCGTGGTCATGCGACGTGATCCCACGTCGGGGCTGACCCCGCCGATCCTGACCGCGGTCAAGTGGTCGGTGATCCCGGCCGGCCTGCTGGTGCTCTCCACCGAGCTGGACTTCCTGCAGAACGGGCTGCTCGCCCAGTCGCTGACCGGGCTGCAGTGGCTCGCCTGCATCGGCCTGGCCCTGCTGATGCCGATCGTGGTCGAGCTCGACAAGTGGGTGCACCGTCGCCGGCAGCGCCCGCCGGCGCCGGTCGTGGTCGAGGCCGCCGTGGCCCCGGCGCGGGCGACCGTGGCGGCCTGACGTGTGCCGCTGGCTGGCGTACACCGGGTCCCCGGTCCTCGTGCAGGACCTGCTCTACGCGCCGGAGAACTCGCTCATCGTGCAGAGCCTGCACGCCCGGTTGGGCGTCGAGCCCACGAACGGCGACGGGTTCGGGCTCGGCTGGTACGACGGGCACGCCGAGTACGCCGGCCAGTTCCGAAGCACCGAGCCGGCCTGGAACGACCGGAACCTCCGTGAGCTGTCCGGTCACATCCGCTCCGCGATGGTCCTGGCCCACGTCCGGGCCTCGACGGGGACGGCGATCCAGCGGACCAACTGCCACCCGTTCCGGCACGGGCGCTGGCTGTGGATGCACAACGGCGCGATCGCCGGCTTCCGCGACGTGAAGCGGGACCTGGCGCTCGCCGTCGCGCCCGACCTCTACCCGGACATCGAGGGCTCCACCGACTCCGAGCTGTTCTTCCACCTGGCGTTGACCTTCGGCCTGGAGGACGACCCGCCGGCGGCGGTCGCCCGCGCCGTCGGGGTCATCGAGGACGTCGGACGGCGGCAGGGGGTGCAGTTCCCGATCCAGATGACCGTCGCGACGACCGACGGCGAGACGCTGTGGGCGTTCCGGTACTCGAGCGAGGGCCGCTCGCGGTCGCTGTTCCACAGCGCCGACATCACCACCCTGCGCGCGCAGTACCCCCACAACCCGGTGCTGCACCGGCTGTCGGACGACGCCCGGCTGGTGGTCTCCGAGCCGCTGGGGAACCTGCGCGGCGCCTGGCGGGAGGTCCCCGAGTCCACCTGTGTCGTCGTCCGGCAGGGCGAGGAGGAACTGCGGCCGTTCGCGCCGCGCCTCCTGCAGCCGGCCGGCTGACCGGCCGGGCAGCGTGAGGTGACCGCCGCCTCCGGGGCGGCCGCTCCGCCGGCCGGGGCACCCGGGGTGGCCGCGACCGTGGGCGTCGAGGAGGAGTTCCTCCTCCTCCGGCCGGACGGCGAGGCCGCACCCGTCGCCGCGGAGGTGATCGCGTCGCTCGGGGACGGCCCGCACGCCCAGCCGGAGCTGATGCGCTTCCAGGTCGAGAGCGCGACCGGCGTGTGCCGCGACCTGGCCGAGCTCAGGGCACAACTGCGGGAGCGCCGCCGGCTCCTGGCCGGTGTCGCGGCGGAGCACGGGGCGTGCCTCGTCGCCGTCGGCACCCCGCCGTTCGGCCTGCCGAGGATCGCGGCGCTGACCGACGACCCGCGCTACCGGCGGCTGCTCAGCCAGATCCCGGGGGTCACCGGCGAGGAGGTGACGTGCGCCTGCCACGTCCACGTCGGCGTCGCCTCCCGCGACCTGGCGGTCGCGGTGCTCAACCGCATCCGCGGGTGGTTGCCCGTCCTGCTCGCCCTGGGCGGCAACTCGCCGATGTGGGCGGGGCGGGACACCGGCTGGAGCAGCTACCGCTACGTGCAGCAGAAGCGATGGCCGACGTTCACGATGCCGCCCCGCTGCCCCGACGCCGCCGCCTACGACGAGCTGGTCACCCGGCTCATCGCGGTCTCCGGGGCGATCGACCCGGGCAGCGTCTACTACTTCGCCCGGCTCTCGCCGCGCTATCCCACGCTCGAGATCCGGATCCCGGACGCGTGCCTCGACGTGGACGACACGGTCCTGCTGGCCGCGCTGGGCCGCGCGCTCGTGGCGACCGGGATCGCCGACGAGGAGGCGGGGCGACCCGTCGCCGCCATCCCCGCCCGGCGGCTCGCGGAGGCCTGCTCCGCCGCCGCCCGGCGCGGTCTGGACGGCCGGCTGGTCGACCCGCAGCGGGGCACGCTCGTCCCGGGGCGGGCCGCCCTCGAGGCGCTGGTGGAGTGCGTCGCGCCCGCCCTCGACGGCGCGGGGGACGGGGACGCGGTGCGGGGGCTGCTGGCGCAGCGGATGGCCCGAGGCTCGGGCGCGGCGACGCAGCGGGTGCTGCTGCGCAGTGGCGCCGACCGCGCCGGGTTCGTCGCCGCTCTGGCCGCCCGGACGTCGGGCCGCTGAGACGCTGCAGCACCTGGGCACCGGGAGCCCCTCCGGATCCGATCCACGGCGCGACCGTGAACCACGGGGAGAGGAAGCCGAGGACCCACCCGCCGACCGACATGGCCGCACCTTCCCGAGGAGGGTCAGCCGGGCAGGGAGCGGAGGTCCCCGGGGGCGAGCTCACCATCCGCCGGCCGGGGGTCGTCAGTGGCCCCAGGATCGCGCCTGCCCAGACCGAGCCGGTTCCGCAGGCGCGTGGCCCAGCGGTCCGGGGCGCGGTCGAACTCCGCGGCCAGGATCGTCGTCGCGACGAAGATGAACGTGACGCAGAGCAGCCACCCGATGAGCGCGAGCGTCACGCCGAACAGCCCGTACCGCAGGCTGTACGTGGACATCAGGCGGGGCATGTAGACCGTGGTGGCGAGGGCGTAGACCCCCGCGCAGGCGGCGGTCAGCACCCCGGTCGGCACCAGCCGACGCCAGGAGACCCGCCGGTCGAGCAGGAGCCACGGGATGGTCGTCCAGAGCAGCAGGCTCCCCATCACGGAGACGGTCCCGCCCAGCGCCCAGCCGGCCGGCAGGGCGCCGACCAGCGTGCGGATGAGGAAGAGCAGGCTGATCTCCACCAGCAGGACGGCCAGGGCGAGGGCGGCGTTGAGCGAACCCCTGACCCCGCGGCGCGGGGACAGCTGCCAGGCGTCCTGGTACATCCGTTGCATCCGTCTGGTCAGGGAGACGCCGGAGAAGACGAGGAGCACGATGCTGAACACGCCGGTCGAGGCGGCGGAGGGGTGCGCGAAGAGCTCGCGCACCGCGTCGGCGGCGGAACCCTCCAGGGTGAACTTGCGGATGAGGACGTCGGAGACCAGGTCACGGTGCTCGGGCGGCGCCAGCCCGGAGGCGAGCAGGACCAGCGGGATCAGCGCGGTGAAGGCCTGGGCGGCGATGGCGGTCGCGCGGTCGATCCCCTGGAGGGCCATGAAGGAGCCGAGGGAGCGGCCCAGCAACGTCGCCTCCAGCCGGCGCCCCGCCGTCCGGAGGCCATGACCTGTCTGCATCCCGGCTCCCTCCGACGCGCACCGGGGACAGCGGCGACCACCGCGCCGTCCCGCCGCTCTACAGCCCGGTGCCGGACGCGCCACCGACTCCGGTGGCGCTCGCCGGCCCGGGCTTGGCTGGGCCGCGACCGCCTCCTCCGCCCCAGCCGACCGTAGGAGGTCACCGGTACCGACGGGCGTCCCCCCGCGGGGATGACCCGACCCGCCGCGGAGGCCCGGCGACTCACCCCCGGCGGAGGAGGCCCGGTTCGTGTCGCGGCAGTCATCATCACGACCGGTCCCGACCGCGGCCGAGGGAGAGGACGAGCCAGTGGTCACGACAGTGGATCAGGTCCCGACGGAGGCGACAGACGCGGCCGTCGTCGCGCAGACACTCCGGATCGGTCACGGCGCGCTGCTGCGCGCTCTCCAGGGCAACACCGTCAACGTCCCCCTCCCGGTCCTCGGCACGGTGCGGCTGCCGCCGCTGGACAGCCTCGTCTGGTTCGGCGGTCTCGCCACGCTGGCCGCGGTCGGGGTCATCGAGTGGCCCGTCGCCGCGGCCATCGGTGTCGGACACCTGCTGGTGCAGCAGGAGCACTTCCGGATCCTGCACGACTTCGGCGAGGGCCTCGTGAAGGCCTGACCGCCTCCGCGCCCCGTGTCCGTCGCGCGGCCGGGTCGTCGCGGGATCGCCCGGAGCGGACGAGGCGCTGCCGTCGTCCCGGCGGGAGGCTCGGCGTCCGGACGACGGAGGGTGGCGGGACATGCTGCGAGGTCGACGGGCGGAGCGACGCGAGGAACGACACGGCGCCGTCCACTACCGGATGCGCCAGCGGCTGATGTCGGTCGGCGACGACTTCTGGATCGAGACCGACTCGGGGGAGCGGGCCTACAAGGTGGACGGCAAGGCCCTCCGGCTGCGCAAGACCCTCGTCCTCGAGGACGCGGACGGTCGCGAGCTGGCCAGGATCCAGGAACGGGTCGCCCGACTCAGGGACTCGATGGAGGTCGAGGACGCCGACGGCCACCGACTGGCAATGGTCCGGAAGGCACTCGTCAGCCCCCTCCGGGACCGCTGGGCCGTCACGGTCGAGAACGGCCCGGACCTCGACGTCCAGGGGAACGTCCTCGACCACGAGTACACCTTCACCGACGGCCGCACCACGGTGGCCACCGTCTCCAAGAGGTGGTTCCGGGTCGCCGACACGTACGGCGTGGAGGTCGCCCCCGGCCAGGACCCGGTGGTCGTGCTGGCCGCCACGGTGGCGGTCGATGCGATGGTGCACGAAGGGCGCTGACGAACGGGCGGCGGCGCGACGCGACGGGACCTGAGGCCGGCGGTGGGCGACCGTGGAGACGGCCGTCCTCGTCGTCGCCGCGTCGGTCTTCCTGTGGGGCGTGGTGTCGGCGCGGCTGGAGCGGGCGGACCTGAGCGCCCCGATCGTGTTCGTGGCGGTCGGCGCCGTGCTCGCCGCGTGCGGGCTGGTCGACGCCACCACCGCTCCGGAGACCCTCAAGCCCCTGGTCGAGACCACCCTCGTGTGGGTCCTGTTCGCCGATGCCGCACGCGTCCGGGTCCACGACCTGCGCTCCGACGCCGGGCGGTACGTCCGGCTGCTGGCGATCGGCCTGCCGATGACCGTGGTCGCCGGCTGGGGACTCGCGGCGTGGCTGTTCCCCGGTCTCGGGCTGTGGCTCGCCCTGCTGGTCGGCGGCGCGCTGGCGCCCACCGACGCCGCGCTGGGGACCCCGGTGGTGACCAACCCGGCGGTGCCGTCCCGGCTGCGGCGGCTGATCAACGTGGAGAGCGGACTCAACGACGGGATCGCCACGCCCGTCGTCGTGTTCGCCCTGGCCGGCGCGGCGTCGGCGGAGGGACGCGCGGAGGCCCCCGGGCTGGGACAGGCGCTGCTCGAGCTGGGGATCGGCGTGGTCGCGGGGGTGGCCGTCGGCGCGGCCGGCGGGGAGCTGCTGCGCCGGGCGCGCGGCCGGGGTTGGGTCGCGGAGGACTTCGCCGGGCCCGCGGTGCTCGCGCTGGCCCTCACCGCCTACGCCGCGGCACTCGCCGTGCACGGCAACGGTTTCGTCGCGGCCTTCTGCGGCGGGCTGGCCTTCGCCGCGACGGCCGGTCGGCGCGGCCCCGCCGAGCTGGTCTTCACCGAGCAGGCCGGTGGCCTGGTGTCGCTGCTGGTGTGGTCGGCCTTCGGCGCGATCGCGGTGCCGATCCTGCTCGCCCGCGCGACCGGGACCGTGGCGCTGTACGCGCTCCTCAGCCTGACCGTCGTGCGGATGGTCCCGGTCGCGGTGGCCCTGATCGGTTCCGGTCTTGACCCGGCCACCGTGGCGTTCATCGGCTGGTTCGGCCCCCGCGGTCTGGCGTCCCTGGTGTTCGCCCTGCTGGCGCTCGAGGAGCTGGGGCCGGCCGCCGACGAGGCCGTGGCCGTCATCGCGGCGACCGTGTTCCTCAGCGTCCTCGCCCACGGGATCACCGCCGCGCCGCTGGCCGCCCGCTACGGCCGGAGCGGCGCGGCCCGCGGCCCGGAACGCGGCGGCCCGGTCCCCGAACTGCCGGTACGCGGGCTGCCTCGCCGTCGCTCCGCCCATCGCGGGTGAGCGCCGGCGGGGGAGGGGACTCAGCCCGCCGGCACCTGCTGCGCCCGGGAGCGCCACTCGGTGGGGCTGACGCCGAAGCGCGCGCGGAACCACCGGGAGAAGGCGCTGGGCGCGGTGAACCCGAGCAGCTGGGAGACGTCGGTCAGCGAGTACCGCTCGGTCGCGAGGTAGCGCTCGGCCAGCGCCTCCCGTGTCGCGTGCACGATCCCCGAGAAGGACTCGCCGTCGGCGGCCAGGTGCCGGTGCAGGGTCCGCGGGGTCACCCCCAGGCTGCGCGCGACCTGCGCGGTGGAACAGCGGCCGAGCGGGAGCAGCATCTCGACCAGCTCCCGCACCTGGCCGGTGGCCGTCGGGGCCCGCGGGCTGCCGAGCACCTCCAGGAACCGCCGCGCGTAGGGCCGCAGCAGCGGGTCGACCGCGGTGTTCGCGGCGTCGAGGTCGCCGGCGTAGAGGACCAGCCCGGTGAACGCGTGCCCGAACTGCAGCCGCGGCCCGAGCACCGCGTGGTGCGTGGCGGGGGAGGCCGGCGCCCCGTGGGAGAAGCACACCGACAGCGGCTCCCACCGCTCGCCGAGCAGCTCCCGCACGATCCCCAGCAGCGCCGCGGTCGCCAGCTCCGACGCCTGCCGGGTCGGCGCGGGCTCGCCGAACTCGAACCACAGCCGCATGGTCGCCAGGTCGTCGCCCTCGTCCAGCCGCAGCCGCAGCGCCTCGTTGTAGCTGTGCTCGTACCGGATCAGCAGCGCCAGCGCGTCCCGCAGCCGGGGCTCCTGCCGCAGCACCACGCTCAGCGGCCCCAGCGTGGCCAGCCGCCGCAGGCCGGCCAGCCGCAGGCCGAGGTCCTCGCGGCCGGACAGCCGGGCCGAGCGCTCCAGCAGCCGGGCGACCGCCGCTGCGGGGATCCAGGTGTCGGGGACGGCGAGGTCCGCGACGTCCAGCCCCGACTCCCGCAGCAGGCGAGCCGGGTCGAGCCCGCAGGAGCGCGCGAGTCCCACGTAGCCGTCGAGCGTCGCGCAGCGGACCGAGGGGGTCATCGGGCCTCCCCACCTCCGGGGGTGTCCGAAGAGGCTAAGCGCACTGTCCGGATCGGTACAGCCCGAGGCGGTGGCGGCTGCCACAGTCTTTGCCATCGGAGAGAGCGGGCGGACCGCCTCCCGGACGGCGGCCGAGAACGACCCCGCACCGCCGAGACCCATCCGGCACGTGCTCCTCGCCGTGCCGTCGCGCGCCCCGAGAAGGAGAGACCCGCCATGGCCAAGGGCATCCGCTTCCACGAGACCGGTGGCCCGGAGGTGCTGCGCTGGGAGTCCTTCCCGGTCGGCGAGCCCGGCCCCGGACAGGTGAGGGTCCGCCACGAGGCCGTCGGGCTGAACTTCGCCGACACCTACTTCCGCACCGGGCTCTACCCCGCGCCGCTGCCCGCCGGCATGGGCGTGGAGGCGGCCGGCGTGGTCGAGGACGTCGGGCCCGAGGTCACCGACGTCGCACCGGGTGACCGGGTGACCTACACCGGCAGCCCGCTGGGCGCCTACAGCACCGAGCGGGTCATGGACACCACGCCGCTGATCCCGCTGCCCGACGCCATCCCGTTCGAGACCGCGGCCGCCATGACGATGCGCGGTCTCACCTGCGGCTACCTGCTGCGGAGGATCACCGACCTCGAGCCCGGCACGACCGTCCTGCTGCACGCCGCGGCCGGAGGCGTGGGGCTCCTGTTCACCCAGTGGGCCCGGCTGCTCGGCGTCGAGGTGATCGGCACGGTCTCCACCGACGAGAAGGCCGAGATCGCCCGGGCGCACGGGTGCGCGCACACGATCGTCTACCCGCGCGAGGACGTCGCGGCCCGGGTGCGCGAGCTCACCGACGGCGCCGGCGTCCCCGTCGCCTTCGACAGCATCGGCCGGACGACGTTCGCCTCGTCCCTGGACTCACTCAGCCGGCGCGGCCTGCTCGTGTGCTTCGGGACGTCGTCCGGCCCCATCCCGCCGATCGACGCGATGCAGCTGGCGGTCAAGGGGTCGCTCTTCATCACCCGCCCCGCCCTGGCCGACTACATCGCCGACCCCTGGGAGCGCGCCGCACTCGCCGGCGAGCTCTTCGACCACGTCGCCTCCGGCCGGATCACCGTCGAGGTCAACCAGCGCTACGCCCTCGAGGACGCCGTCACGGCGCACCGCGACCTGGAGTCCGGCCGCAGCGTCGGGTCCTCGGTCTTCTGCCTGGAGCCGGCGGGCGCCTGAGCCCGCCGACCCCGTCCCACCCACCCCCACCGAACAGGAGCACCGCCATGCACACCGTCCTCGACCACGCCGACCAGCGCCAGCAGGTGCCGTCGCTGTGGGTCGGTTCCCCCGCCGTCGAGGTCATCCCCCTGACCGCCACCATCGGCGCCGAGCTGCGCTCGGTCAGCCTCGCCGAGGCGTCCCGGGACGACGACCTCTTCGCCACGCTCCGGGCCCTGCTGCTGCGGTACAAGGTCCTCTTCGTCCGCGACCAGGACATCACCCGCGCCGAGCACGTCGCGCTGGCCGAGCGGTTCGGGCCGCTCGAGGACCACCCGGTCGCCGGCAGCGACCCCGACCACCCCGGCCTGGTCCGCATCTACAAGGACCTCGACAGCAGGCCCGAGCACTACGAGAACGCCTTCCACTGCGACGCGACCTGGCGCGAGGTCCCGCCCCTGGGCTCGGTGCTCCGCTGCGTCGAGACGCCCTCCGTCGGCGGCGACACCATCTGGGTCAACATGGCCGAGGCGTACCGCCGGCTGCCGGCGCACGTGAAGGAGCGGATCGCCGGCCTGCGCGCGCGGCACAGCATCGAGGCCAGCTTCGGCGCGGCGATGCCCGACGAGCAGCGGCGGGCCCTGCACGCCCGGTTCCCCGACGCCGAGCACCCCGTGGTGCGGACCCACCCCGAGACGGGGGAGGAGTTCCTCTTCGTCAACGCGTTCACGACGCACTTCGTGAACTACCACACGCCGGAGAACGTGCGCTTCGGCTTCGACTACTCGCCCGGTGCGAGCGAGCTGCTCAACTACCTGATCCGCCAGGCCGCCGTCCCGGAGTACCAGGTCCGCTGGCGGTGGACGGAGAACAGCTTCGCCATCTGGGACAACCGCTGCACCCAGCACTACGCCGTCCAGGACTACTGGCCCGGCGTCCGCAAGATGGAGCGCGCCGGGATCGTCGGCGCCGCGTTCTGACCCGCCCCCCCGCGATCCCCAGGAGACTGACGTGCACTTCCTCGACGACTCCCTGTTCCCCGAGAACCAGGAGAAGCTGGTCATCACCGCGGCCCCCTATGGGCCGGAGTGGGAGCCGGCCGACTTCCCCGAGGACATCCCGCTGACCATGGACCAGCACGTCCAGCAGGCCGTGGACTGCTGGGACGCCGGCGCCACGGTGCTGCACATCCACGTGCGCGAGCTCGACGGCAAGGGCTCCAAGCGGCTGTCCCAGTTCAACGAGCTGCTGCGCCGGCTGCGCGAGGCCGTCCCGGAAATGATCCTGCAGGTCGGCGGCTCGATCTCCTTCGCCCCCGAGGGCGAGGGCGCCGAGGCCCGCTGGCTCTCCGACGACACCCGGCACATGCTCGCCGAGCTCGACCCGAAGCCCGACCAGGTGACCATCGCGATCAACACGTCGCAGATGAACATCGTCGAGCTGATGACCGACTCGGACATCGCCGGCACCTCGTTCCAGCGCCCCGAGCTCTACGAGACCTACCGGAACATGGAGGTGCCCGCGAGCCCGGCCTGGGTCGAGGAGCACCTGCGGCGCCTGGTCGCGGCCGGCATCCAGCCGCACTTCCAGCTGGCCCACTCCGCGCAGCTGGAGACCGTGGAGCGCTTGGTCCGCCGCGGGGTCTACACCGGCCCGCTGAACATCACGTGGGTGGCGATCGGCGGCGGCTTCGACGGTCCGAACCCCTACACGATGATGGAGTTCATCCGCCGGGTGCCCGACGGCGCGTCGCTGACGCTCGAGAGCATCATGCGCAACGTCCTGCCGATCAACACGATGGCGATCGCCCTCGGCCTGCACACCCGCTGCGGCAACGAGGACACCCTGTGGGGCCGGCTCGGCGAGAAGTGCACCTCCGCGGACGCCGTCCGCCAGCTGGTGCGGATCGCCGACGAGCTCGGCCGCGAGGTCGCCACCGGCAAGGAAGCCCGCGAGATCTACAAGCTCGGCGAGTACTGGGGCAGCGCCGACGAGGCGCTGGCCAGGCTCGGCTACCCGCCGAACCGCCGGCCCGGCCAGGTCGGCTTCCTCCACCACGCCTGACCAGCGGGGGGTGCGCGCCTCCGGGCCGCACCCCCCGCCTCCTGTCGGCGGCGGACGGCGCGTCCGCCGCCGACCGCTCCCACGCGCACGCCGGAACGGGGCACGGCGTCGTACCCTCCGTCGCACTGGAGTGTCGCCATGACATCGCTGCTCGCCGAGGGCCCCGTCGCCGGCCGGGCCCCCACTCCTCGAGCCCGCCGGGTGTTCCCCTGGGTCGTCTTCGTCCTCACGTTCGCCCTCCTGCTGTCGGACTACATGTCCCGGCAGGTCCTCTCGGCCGTCTTCCCCTTCCTCAAGGCGGAGTGGGCGCTGACCGACACGCAGCTCGGCGCGCTCACCAGTGTCGTCGCGCTGACCGTCGGGCTCCTGGCCGTCCCGCTGTCCCTGCTCGGCGACCGCTGGGGCCGGGGCCGCGCGATCGTCCTCATGGCCACGATCTGGAGCCTGGCCACGGCCGGCTCCGCGGTCGCGGCCAACTACGAGCAGCTGATGCTGGCCCGCGTCTTCATCGGCGTCGGTGAGGCCGCCTACGGCAGCGTCGGGCTGGCCGTCGTCCTGGCCGTGTTCCCCGCCTACCGCCGGGCGTCCTTCACCGGTGCCTTCATGGCCGGCGGCTCGTTCGGCTCGGTGCTCGGCGTCGCACTCGGTGGCTGGCTCGCCGTCCAGTTCGGCTGGCGCTGGTCGTTCGCGGCCATGGCCCTCCTCGGCCTGGTCCTGGTGGCGCTCTACCGGCTCGTGGTGAGCGACGCGAAGCTCGAGCGGTACCGCGTCGCCGACGCCGACGACGGTGAGCCCCTGTCGACGGGGGGCCGGGCGCGGCTGCGCACGCTGGTCAGCACGCCGTCGGTGATCTGCGCCTACGTCGGCAGCGGCCTGCAGCTGTTCATCGCCGGCTCGCTGTTCGCCTGGCTGCCCAGCTACCTCAACCGCGCCTACGGCCTGCCGCCGGACCGGGCGGCCGCCGTCGCCGCCGTCGCCATCCTCTCCATGGGCCTCGGCATGATCGCCTGCGGCTGGGTCACCGACCGGCTGAGCCGGCGCGCGGCGATCCGCAAGTGGACGTCGGCCGTCGTCTACTCCCTGGTGTCGCTGGTCTGCCTCGGCGCCGGGTTCAGCCTGGCGCCCGGTGCGGGGCAGCTCCTGCTCCTGGCGGTCGGCGTCTTCTTCGCCGCCGGCACCACCGGCCCGGCCGGCGCGATGGTGTCCAACCTGACCCACGAGTCGATCCGGGCGACCGCGTTCGGCGTGCTCACCCTGGCCAACAGCCTGCTCGGCCTGGCCGCGGGACCGCTCGTCACCGGCATCCTCGCCGACCGGCTGGGCCTGGTCGGTGCGATGCAGCTCGTGCCCCTGGCCGCGGCCGGCGCGCTGGTCGCGCTGGTGCTGGGCCGCCGGGCGTACCCGGCGAGCCTCGCCCGGGTGAACGCCGCGGGAGGGACCCGATGACCGCGGCGACCGTCGTCCTCGTGCCCGGCCTGCGCGGCGCCGTGGAGGACCACTGGCAGACGCGGCTGGCCGCGACGCTGCCCGGCGCGCGGTGCGTCCCCCCGCTCGGGCGGACCGAGCCGAGCCTGCGGGCCCGCGTGGCCCTGCTGGAGCAGACCGTCGACGACATGGACGGGCCGGTGGTCCTCGTGGCCCACGGCGCCGGCGCCCTGGTCGCCGTGCACTGGGCGGCCGGGTACGGCGGGACGGCGGTCCGCGGGGCGCTGCTGGCGACCCCGCCGACCCTCGCCGCCCCGCTGCCCGCGGAGTACCCGTCGATCCAGCGACTGCGCCACCACGGCTGGCTGCCGATCCCGCGCCGCCCGCTGCCCTTCCCCAGCATCGTCGCGGCGAGCACCGACGACCCGCTCGCCAACCCGGTGCGGCTGCGGGCGCTGGCCCGGGCGTGGGGGAGCCGCTGGCACTCGCTCGGCGCCGTCGGGCACCTCGACCCGGCGTCGGGGTTCGGCGACTGGCCCGGGGGCGCGGAGCTGATCCGGGCCCTGGGCGGCGGTGCCGTGCAGCCGGAACCGGACGACGTCCCGCTGCACCGGCTGCAGCGGGTGCCCGCGTGACCGCCGTCGAGCCGGTGGCCGTCGCCGGGAGCGCAGTCGAGCGCTGCGCTCCGGACGCCGCGCCGTCCCCGGAGGGACGCCGCCGCGCACCGTGGCCGGGGCTGCTCGCCGCCGCGGTGGGCCTCGGCGCGGCGCTGCTGGCCCACCACCTGGTCCCCGCCGTCGGCGTCCTCACCTGGGCCGTGGCGCTCGGCATGGTCGCCGGCAACACCCGGCTGCTGCTCGCGGCGGCGCGGCCGGAGCTGGGGCGCCTGACCAAGCGGCTGCTGCGGACGGGGATCGTGCTGCTCGGGTTCGGGGTGTCCTTCGGGGCGATCGTGGCACTGGGGGCGGGCACGATCGCGCTCGTCGCGGGCACCCTCGTCGCCACGCTCGTGGTCACCACGTGGCTGGGCAACCGGGCGCGGCTGGGCCGGGCGCGCAGCCTGCTGATCGGGACCGGCTTCGCCATCTGCGGCGCCTCGGCCATCGCCGCCATGGAGGAGACCGCGGGCGCCGACGAGGAGGACGTCGCGGTGGGCATCGCGATGGTCACCCTGTTCGGCACCGTGGCGATGGTGCTGCTGCCCCTGCTGCAGCAGCCGCTCGGGCTCAGCGACGTCCAGTTCGGCGTCTGGGCCGGCGCGAGCATCCAGGAGGTCGGCCAGGTCGTCGCGGCGGCCGGCGCCGGTGGTGCGGCCGTCGTGGCGGTCGCCGTCGTGGTCAAGCTGACGCGGGTGCTGCTGCTGGCACCGGTTGTCGCCGCGGTCAGCGTCCGGCGCCGGAAGGCCGACCCCGATCGGCGTCCGGCCGGGAAGCAGCCGCCGCTGGTCCCGCTGTTCGTGCTCGGGTTCCTCGCCTGCGTCGCGCTGCGCAGCACGGGGGTGGTCCCCGCGGGTGTTCTCGAGGTGGTCGAGCACGTCCAGGTCGCGACGCTGGGGGCGGCGCTGTTCGGGATGGGTGCCGGCGTGCGGCTCGCGTCACTGTTCCGGGGCAGCGGGCGGGTGCTGCTCGTCGCGGCGGTCGCCACCCTGTTCATCGCCGGCGTGTCCCTCGCCGGCGTCCTGCTCCTGGGCGGCTGACCCCCGGACGGATGCGGCGACGACTGGGCGTCCGCCGGTCAGTGGACCAGCGCCTTCAGCGCGATCAGCCCGGCCCCGATGAGCGCCACGAGCGCGCCCTTGAGCAGGGCGTTGTGGGTCGCCGCGCCGGCGAACCGGGCCGCCCAGTACCCGTAGAAGCCGATCAGGCCCAGGCCCGTCCACTTGGCGACCGTGAACGCGGTGTGGACCTCGAGCAGCCCGAGCGCGGACAGCAGGAAGAACACGGCGGGGAAGGCGACGCCGAAGCCGACCGCCCCGGCGTCCTCGGCCATGTGCCCGACCTGGGGACGGGTGACCGGCCGCCGGGTGCTCGTCTCGGCGCCGACGACCTCGCTGTAGAGCTCGGCCAGCCCGACCGCCAGGGCCGTCCCGAGCAGCCAGACGGCCATGACCCACGCCTCCGGCGGGTGCTTCTCGATCGCCACGACCAGGGCCAGGCCGATGATCGAGCCGTAGACCACCTTGCCGACCTGCCGCGACCCGAGGTGCGCTTCGAGACTCGCCCGCATGGCGGCAGCGTCGACCCCCGCCGCTGCCGCGCGCACCGTCCGGTCCGGAGGATGTGCGGCCCGGTCAGCCGACGGCCCCCGGGACGACGGCGAACAGCCGCTCCCGCACGGTCTCGCGCGCCTGGAGGACCTCCTCGATCCGGACGAGCTGCTCCTCGGACGCGGGCAGCTCGAACACGTCGCTGAGGAAGCGGGGCAGGTCCGCGCGGTAGTCGTGCTGCGTCGCCCCGAAGGGCCCGGACGTCTGCGCGTTCTTCATGTCCACGAGGCTCTGGAAGAACGTCGTCACCGGCCGCCACCGCATGGCCGGGGGGATCCCGCGCGGGCTTCCCGCGACGACCGGCTCCGGGCGGGGCCGGGTGGGGCCCAGCCAGTCCGGGGGGTACCAGAGCAGGTCCGGCCCGAACTTCGTCACGCCGTCGTTGTCGTGGCTGAGCAGCACGAAGCGCGGCGCACGGCCCCCCCGCCGCTCGACCAGGGCGGCGAGCTGGGCGTGGTCGTTGACGACCGCGACGGCGTCGGCGTCGACGTCGAGGCGGTCGCCGCGGGTCACCTGGCGCATCCACTTGCTCCCGTACGGCGTCCCGATCCACAGCGCCCGGTCGATCCCCAGCGCGTCGAGACCGAGCGTCCCCCAGTGCAGGAACACGTCCTGGCTGGTGTGCGCGCCGAGGCTCTCGCCGAACAGCACGACGCGCGGACGGGGACCCGGGCGGTCGCGGAGACGCTTCAGCACCCGCTGCCACAGCAGCCGGTTCTGCTCCCGGGCCCGGGGGACCATTCCGAGGGACAGCGGCGACGGGCGGCGCGAGTACTGCAGGGTCACCGTGGCGACGTCGCCGAGCGCGAGGTACTGCAGCGCGGCGACGGCGACGTAGTTGACGTAGCCGGTGCCGGTCGGCGAGACGAGGACGAGCAAGGAGCGGTCGAACGCGCCGGTCCGCTCCAGCTCGGCCATCGCGAGGTCCACCCGCTCCCGCCGGGTCGGCGCGTTGTCCAGCCCGACGTACACCTGGACGGGGGCGGCCCGGGCGGGCGTGCCCATGACGGTCTCGATCGACAGGTCCGGCACCCCGGCCGGAGGGTCGATCAGCGGCTCGGGGCGGACCGACGCGAGGGCGTGCAGCCGGCCGTCGCGTCCCATGCCCTCCCAGGCGACGAGGCTGCCGGGGCCCCCGCTGACCGTCGACGGCACCCACCTGTCGCCCTCGCCCGGCTCGAGCACCGGGACGTCGACCGACGTCCGCGCCTCGATCCGCCGCATCGCCCGGTGCCACAGCGTGGAGACGCCGAGCCCCATGCCGGCGAGGGAGCCGGCGTGCCCCGCCAGTCGCCAGAGAGGGGGCGGCCCGGGCAGGACCGCGGCCAGCCGGCGGGCGACGAGGTCGGTGAGGGCGTGCTCGGCGTAGGCGACGCCGGCGAGGGACCCGACGACCCCCGACGCGGCGGCCAGCGACGTCAGCGGCGACGGTGCCCCGTCGGTGCGCTCGGCGGGCTTCCCCGCGCGGACCCGGTCCAGCACGAAGGCGACCCCCAGGCCGACCGGGACCGCCAGCGGGACGGCGGCCAGGCGCCCCCCGAGCCGCAGGCGGTCGTCGAGCGCCCGCGCGCCGAGCTGGGCGCCGCCCAGCAGCGCGCCGCTCAGGCCGGTGGCACCGAGCCGCCAGGCGGCCTGGCGCACGGCCCCCCGGAACGGGTCCTCGGCCCGCGGCGGCAGGGCCCGGAGCAGGCCGAGCCCCAGGGGCACCGCGGCGCAGTCGACCGCGATCGTGCCGGCGCGCCGGGCGGCCGGGGACGCCGCTGCGCCGACGATCGACCGGCCGGTGGCCTCCAGCGCGTCCTGGGCCGCGACCGACAGCAGGAAGTGCAGCCCCGTCGCCAGCCCCGTCACCAGGCCCTGGTCGAGGGGCGTCCGCGTGGAGAGCGACGGTGCGAACGTGGCGGGCGCCGTCGCCGCGGCCACCAGCAGCCCGACGTCCGGAGGCGAGCCCGGCTCGGGCAGCCGCACCGGGATCCGTCGTCGCATCCGCGCTCCTGCTCGTCCCATGGCGGGATGGTGCGGTGCCGGCCGGCGTCCGCGGCTCATCCTCCTGGTAGGAGTTCCGCCCGCCGCGGACTCCGTAGCGTCGTCGGTCCCACGAGCGGAGCGTGCGATGACGACCGAACCGGTGACGAGGCCCCCGTCCGAGGACACCGACGTCGTTCCGCCGCCGGCGACCGCCGCGTCCGCGGGGACGACGCGGCGCCGGGCCCGGCGGTGGACGCGCCGGCTGCCGCGCTACTCGTGGAGCGGCACGGTCGGCGCCGTCCTGCTCGGCTGCGCCTCCCTCACCCCGTCGCTGCTGCCCCGCGGCTGGCTCGTACAGGGACTCATCGCCGGGATCACCGCGGCGATCGGTTACGGCCTGGGGGCCGCGGTCGCCTGGTTCGTCGCGGAGGTCACTGACCGGCGGCTCTCCGCCGGAACCCGCCGCCTCGCCTGGCGGGCGCTGGCCGTCGCCGGGCCGGCGCTCGTCCTCATCGCGCTGGGCTTCGGCGCGTACTGGCAGCGGCAGATCCACCTGCTCATGGGCCTCGACCCGCCGGAGGGGTTCTCCTCGCTCGGCATCGTCGTCGTGGCGGTGCTGGTGTTCGCGGGCCTGGTCGCGATCGCCCGCGGCGTCCGATGGGCGGCCCGCCGGCTGGTCCGGGCACTGGGCCGGGTGCTCCCGGGGCGGGTCGCCCGCCCGCTCGGGGTCGTGGCGGTCGCCGTCCTGCTGGTCCTCCTGGTCAACGGCGTCCTCTTCCAGGGGCTGGTCGAGGCCATGAACTCCACGTTCAGCGTCAAGGACGACGGCACGGAGGAGGGCGCCGTCCGCCCCACGATCCCCGAGCGGTCGGGGAGCACCGGGTCGCTCGTGCCCTGGGAGCAACTGGGGCTGCAGGGGCGCAACTTCGTCGGCACCGGCCCGACGCCGGAGGACCTCACGGCCTTCTCCGGCCGGCCGGCGCGCCAGCCGGTCCGCGCCTACGCCGGCCTGGCGTCCGCCGACGACGTGGGCGACCGCGCAGCGCTCGCCGTCCGCGACCTCGAGCGCGCGGGTGGCTTCGACCGGGAGGTGCTCGTCGTGGTCACCACCACCGGGACCGGGTGGGTCGACCCCGCGGCGAGCGGCGCGCTGGAGTACGCGCTCAACGGCGACAGCGCGATGGTGGCGATGCAGTACTCGTACCTGCCCAGCTGGCTGTCCTTCCTCGTCGACCAGGCCAAGGCCCGGGACGCCGGGCGGGCGCTGTTCGACGCCGTGTACGGGGCCTGGTCGCAGTTGCCGCCGGACGACCGGCCGCAGCTGTACGTCTTCGGGGAGAGCCTCGGGACCTTCGGTGGGGAGGCCGCCTTCAGCGGCCTGGCCGACATCCAGAACCGCACCGCCGGGGTGGTCTGGGCCGGGCCGCCGAACTTCAACGAGCTGTGGCGCGGCCTCGTGGCCGACCGGGACGCCGGCTCCCCGGAGTGGCTCCCGGTGTACGACGAGGGCCGCGTCGCGCGGTTCGCCGACGAGGCGCCCGACCTCGCCGCACCGCCGGCCCCGTGGGAGACGCCCCGGGTGGTCTACCTCCAGAACGCCTCCGACCCGATCGTGTGGTGGTCGCCGCGGCTGCTCCTGTCCCGCCCCGACTGGCTCGAGGGGGAGCGGGGCCCGGACGTGTCACCCGACATGGCCTGGCTGCCGTTCGTCACCTTCTGGCAGGTCACGGCCGACCTGGTGTTCTCGACCGGCGTGCCGGACGGGCACGGCCACAAGTACGAGGCCGACTACGCCGACGCGTGGGCGGAGGTGGCGCAGCCGCCCGGATGGACCGACGCGGACACCGACCGGCTGCGGCAGCTGGTCGGCGGCGGCTGACGTGGCCCGGCCAGCGGCGTGACGACGTCGGCCGCCCGCCGCAGGCGCCACCGGCTGGTCTCGAGCGCCGTCGTCCTCGCGCTCGCCGCGATCAACGTGGTCGACCATCTGCTGCACCCGCCCTGGTGGGTGCGAGGGCTCCAGGGCGCCGCGCTGCTGGCCTGGGCCCGGCTGGACGGGCTGACCTGGGGGCAGCTGGGTCTGGGCCGGGACCGGCTGCGGGCCGGCTGCCGGTGGGCCCTGGGAGCGGGCGCCGTCGTCGCCGGCGTCTACGTCGTCGGGGTGCTGCTCCCGCTGACGCGGCCGGCGTTCCAGGACGACCGCTACGACCTGCCGCTGCCCGGCGCGCTGCGCACCGCCCTGTTGGTCATCCCGCTCGGCACGGTGCTCCTCGAGGAGGTCGCCTTCCGCTCGGTGCTGTGGGGAGCGCTGTCCCGCCACTGCCGCCCGTGGCAGGTGCTGGTCACCACCTCCGTGCTCTTCGGGCTGTGGCACGTCTTCCCCGCGCTGGGGATCGGGAGCACCAACCGCGGCGTCTCCGGGGCGGTCGGGGGTGGCGGCAGCGCCGTGGTCGTCGTGGCCACGGTCGCGTTCACCACGGTGGGCGGCCTGGTCTTCGGTGAGCTGCGCCGGCGCAGCGGCAGCGTCGTCGCGAGCGCCGGGGCGCACTGGGCGACCAACTCCCTCGGCGTCCTCTTCGGCCTCGTGGCCCGGCGGCTGGACGCGGCCGCGGCGGCTCCCCGGCCTGCGGACCTCCGGTGGCCGGTCACCCTGGGCGGGTGATGCCGTCCGGCCCCGCGGACGGAACGGTGGGGCGGTCCACGCCAGTGCCGACGCCGGACGAGGAGGTGCGGCGGTGACCGCGGTCGCTGAGGACGTCGTCCCGGAGGACGACGATCCGCTCCCGCGCGAGGTGTCCTTCGTGGACCTCCTGGTGACGCGGGTCGCGCGGGACTACGGCGCGGACCCCGTCGAGGTCCGGGAGCACGCCGTCGTGGCGCTCGCGGCGTTCGCCGGCGCCCGCGTGCAGGCGTTCGTCCCGATCCTGGTGGAGAAGAGGGTGCGTGAGACCTACCGCGGACGCGGCCCGGCCCGCTGACCCGGGGAGGGCCGAGCGGTGAGCCCCGTCCTCCCCGGCCTCCGTGCGCTGCGCGGCTACCGCCGGCAGTGGCTGGTCAAGGACGTCGTGGCCGGGGTCGTGCTCACCACGCTGCTGGTGCCGCAGGGGATGGCCTACGCCCAGCTGGCCGGGCTGCCGTCGATCACCGGCCTGTACACGACCATCACCTGCCTGCTCGCCTACGCGCTGTTCGGCCCCTCGCGCATCCTCGTGCTCGGGCCCGACTCCTCGCTGGGGCCGATGATCGCGGCGACCGTGCTGCCGCTGGTGGCCGCGGGCGGGGATCCCGAGCGGGCGGTCGCGCTGGCCTCGATGCTCGCCATCATGACCGCGGCGGTCATGATCGCCGCAGGCTGGGCCGGGCTGGGCTTCGTCGCCGACCTGCTCTCCAAGCCGACCATGATCGGCTACATGAACGGGCTGGCGCTGACCATCCTGGTCGGCCAGCTCCCCAAGCTGCTCGGGTTCTCGGTGGACGCCGACGGGCTGCTCATGGAGCTGGCAGCGTTCGTCGAGGGGGTGGCGCGCGGCGAGACCGTGCCGGCCGCCGCGGCGGTCGGGATCGGCGGCATCGCGGTGGTGCTCGCGCTGCGGCGCTGGGCGCCCCGGGTGCCCGGCGTGCTGGTCATGGTGGTCCTGGCCATCGCCGTGAGCGGCGCCTTCGACCTGGGGGCGCGCGGCGTGAGCCTCGTCGGGGTGCTGCCGGAGGGCTTCCCGCCGCTGACCGTCCCGGCGATCGCCTGGTCGGACGTGGCCCCGCTGCTCGCCGGGGCGTTCGCGATCGCGCTCGTCTCGCTCGCGGACACCATCTCCACCGCGTCGTCGTTCGCCGAGCGCACCGGCCAGGAGGTGCGCGGCAACCAGGAGATGATCGGCATCGGCGCGGCCAACCTGGCCGCCGGCCTGTTCCAGGGCTTCCCGGTCAGCACGAGCGCCTCCCGCACCGCGGTGGCCGAGCGCGCCGGGATGCGCTCGCAGCTCACCGGGGTCACCGGCGCCGTCCTCATCCTCGTGATGATCGTCTTCCTGCCGGGCCTGTTCCGGGACCTGCCGCAGGCGGCGCTGGCGGCGGTGGTGATCACCGCGTCGCTCTCCCTGGCCGACGTGCCCGGCACCGCCCGCCTGTGGCGGCAGCGCCGCGTCGAGTTCACCCTGTCGATCGTCGCGTTCGCCGGGGTGGCGCTGCTCGGCGTCCTGCCCGGCATCGTGATCGCGGTCGGGCTGTCGATCCTCAACGTCTTCCGGCGGGCCTGGCGCCCGTACCAGACCGTCCTCGGGCTGGCCGACGGCGTGGCCGGGTACCACGACATCCGGTCGTACCCGGACGCCCGGCAGCTCCCCGGGCTGGTCATCTACCGGTTCGACGCGCCGCTGTTCTTCGCCAACGCCAAGACCTTCCGCGACGAGGTCACGGCCCTCGCCCGCTCCGAGCCCGCGCCCCGGTGGATCGTGGTCGCCGCCGAGCCGATCACCGACGTCGACACCACCGCCGCCGACGTCCTGCTCGACCTCGACCGGCTGCTGGACGAGCGCGGTCAGACCCTGGTGTTCGCCGAGCTCAAGGACCCGGTCCGCCGGAAGGTCGAGCGCTACGGACTCGACCGCGAGCTCGAGGCCCGGCACTTCTTCCCGACGGTGGAGGCGGCGGTCGACGCCTTCCAGCGGCGGACCGGTGCCGCCTGGCCCGCGCCCCGCCCCGCGCCGGACGGGGAGACCGGCGTGCTCGAGCGTCCGGAACCGCCACCGCAGGCCCAGGCCTGAGGGCGGTCAGGCGTCCCGGCCGGCCGGGGGTGGGGCCGGGTCCGCGCCCACCGTCGCGGGCTGGTCCACCGCTCCCGGTCCCGGCGCCGGCGACCGGCCGGTGGCCAGCCGCCACAGCGCCGCCCAGTGCACGCGACCCCGCGGCGGCCGGACGCCGGGCCGCTCCCGGGGAAGCCGGACCCGCAGGGCGCCGGGACGGACGGTGCAGCGGACCGGGGCGGCCAGCCGCACGGTCTCGCCGTCGATCCCCACCGGCACCTCGGGGACGTCGGCGGAGACCAGCACCTCCCGCGCCTCCGCCCGCTGCAGGCCGCGCTGGTGGGCGCCCTGCAGCAGCCCGACGGCCTGCCGGGCGGAGTCCACCCGCACCGAGATGACACCGAGCACGCCGCGGTCGAGCCGGGACCGCCGGCCCATCCCGGCGAGGTCGGAGTCCTCGTAGGGGTTGTTGCTCACGAGCAGCGCCTGCGGTGCGTCGACGACCACGTCGCCGACCTCGGCCACCAGGTGCGCCCCACGCCGGCGGCTGAGCAGGTCCGGCAGGGCCTCCAGGGTCGTGCCGCGCTTGTCGTCCCGGTAGGCGGGGCTCTCCACGATCTCGGCGTACGCGCCGAAGGAGGCGTTGTTCACGAACGGCCGCCCGTTGACCTCGCCGAGGTCGATGCGGGCCTCCACGCCGTCGCGCAGGGCGTCCAGGCAGCGCGCCGGGTCCTGGCGGTCCAGTCCGAGGTCCAGGGCGAAGTGGTTGCGGGTGCCCGCACTGATGACCAGGAACGGCACCCCGTGCTCCGCCGCGACCTGCGCGACCAGCGCCTGGGTGCCGTCCCCGCCGGCCACCCCGAGCAGGTCCGCACCGCGGGCGAGGGCGTCCCGGGCCAGCTGCTGGACGTCGGTGCCGGGCCGGTCGAGCAGGGCCACCTCCGCGCCGAGCTCCTCCGCCCGCTCCTTCAGCCGGAACCGGCCCACCTTGCCGCCGCCCGAGCGCGGGTTCATGACCACGAACGGGTGCCGCGGTGCCGGCGTCTCGGCGACCGGGAGCGCCCACTCCGACCGCTCCGGGCGCAGCGCCGTGTGCGCGGCGGCCACCCCGGCGGCCAGCAGCACGGCCGCCAGGACCGCCACCCAGAACAGGTCGGCGGCGGCGAACACGACGATGAGCGCCACGGGGGTGCCCACGGCCAGGGCCAGGGCGAGCCAGCGCACCGGCCCGCGGTGCAGCAGGAACCAGAAGGCCGCGGCCGCCACCACCGCCGCGGCCGCCACGGTCAGCAGGACCAGCCACAGTCCGCCGTCCCCGGCGAAGGACACGAGGAGCAGGAAGGCGGCGGCGACGAGGACCAGAGACCCCCGCGCCCACCACCGCCGGGCACGCACCGAACCCACCGCACACCTCCCGGGGCCGCCGTGCCGCGATGCTCCCGGGCCGGGCCGCCGGGGGGCTCACCCTCCCCGGACGGTTCCGCGTGCCGCGGAGCGCGGCGTGGGGAGCGGGGCCGGGAGCCGACGGCCCTCACCCGGCGGGGGAGCGGTGTCGGCCGCGGACCGGGCGGTCCGGCGCCAGTCGCTCGGGCTGGTGCCGAACCGCTCGCGGAACCAGCGGGTGAAGGCACTGGGCGCCCGGAAGCCGAGCAGCTGGGACACCTCGGTCAGCGACAGGCGGTCGTTGGGCAGGTAGCGCTCGGCCAGTCGCGCCCGGGTGGCGTGCACGACCGCCGAGAAGCTCTCGCCCTCGTCGGCCAGGTGGCGCTGGAGCTCCCTCGGGCGCAGGCCGAGGTGCCGGCTGACCCGCTCCATCGAGCAGCGGCCCAGCGGCAGCAGCAGCTCCACCGTCTCCGCCACCTGGTCGGCCGCCGTGCGTGGCCCGGGCGCCACGACCGTCTGCAGGAACTGCTCGGTGTAGGGCCGCAGGGACGCGTCGGAGTGGAGCACGGGGACGGCCAGCTCGTGGGCGCGGAAGACCAGGCACGTGGCGTCCTGGCCGAACCGGACGCCGGGGCCGAACACGCGGTGGTAGGGAGCCGGGTCGGCGGGCTCCGGGCGGGCGAAGGAGGCCGACAGCGGCGTCCAGCCGGGGCCCACGAGGGTCCGGATCACGCCCAGGACGGCCGCCATGAGCAGGTCCAGCGCCTGGTCGGTCGGCGCGGGCTCCCCGAACTCGAGCCACGCGGTGAGGGTCGCCACACCGTCGAGCTGCGCCAGGCGCACGTGCAGCGCCTCGTTGTACACGCGCTCGTACCGGATCAGCAGGTCCAGGGCGCTGCGGAGGTCCGGCTGGTCGCGGAGCACGACGCTGATCGGCCCGAGGGTGCCCAGCCGCCGCAGCTCGGCCAGGCGCAGGCCGAGGTCCGGGCACCCGGCGTCGCGGGCGGACAGCTCGAGCACGCGGGCGACGGCGGCACCGGGGATCCACCGGTCCGGGACGTCGAGGTCGGCGAGGTCCAGCCCCACGGAGGCCAGCGCGGCGGCCGGGTCGAGGCCGAGCGATCGCGCCAGGTCGGCGTACCCGGTGAGCGAGGCGCTCCGGACGCGAGGCCGCATGGACGGTCCCTCCTGCGCGATGCGCCAAAAGGTAAGAGGCACGACCGGATCGGTAAAGCGTCCTCCGGCCCTCCTCCCTACCGTGGCACCACCGGGCGGCGGACGACCGAGTCGTGGAGTGGTCCGCCTCCCACCCGCGCGTGCCCTCGGAGGACCCGTGCCCCGTCCGTCCATCGCCGTCGCTCCTCCGGACCGCCTCGTGCCCGTGCCGCGCCGGCCCGCAGAGGAGGGCGCCATGCCGTCGCTGCCCCCGTGCCCAGGAGGGGCCCCGCCCGCCGACGGCGCCCCGGTCCTCACCGACCGCGACGTGGAGCTGCTGCGCCACCTGGCGGAGGGCCGGTCGACGGCCCAGATCGCGGTGGCCATGTCTGTCACCAGCAACACCGCCCGCACCCGGATCCGCCGGGTGCAGGGCAAGCTGGCCGTGGCCGGACGCCGGCAGGTCGTGGACGCCGCGCGCGGGCGCGGCGTCCTCTAGGACGCCGGGCCGCCCGGCCGCACGGGGAACTCCTCGGCGCCCCGACTCGCGGATGACCGGCCGTCGGTCACACTGGGACCACCTCGCCGGGCGGGCGACAGAGGGCCTGCCGGTCCGTGGTGCGTCCGCCTGGCGGGGCCCGGGTCACCCCGGCGTCTCGACCGACCCGACCGTCGAGCGCGGGAAGGGGTCCGCGCCGTCCTCGAAGGAGCCGACGGTGGCGAACGCCACCAGTCCCGCCGTCGCCGCGAGGACCGCCACCGACCGGACGACCCTCGCTCCCACCGACTCCTGAGCGCCGCCCGGCCGTGTGCTCCTCACCCCGGCATCCTCGGCGCCACCGGTCACGCTGCGTCACCGCAGGGTGGGGCGGCCACCCGGTCCGGCGACGCCGTTCCCGCTAGAGGGTGGCCGGCTGCACCGCCCGGTCCGGGTCCGCCCCGGCCAGCCGGCCGACGATCGCGCAGGCCCCGCCGAGGTCCAGGCCCGCGCCCTCGGCCCGGCCGTCGGCGAGGTCGCCGGTGTCCAGGGCGGAGCGGGTGGCCTCGACGTAGCGCTGCCCGTCCACCGGGTCCATCCGCAGCGGGTCGTAGCCGACCCGGCGGGCGGCGGACTCCACCGCACCCAGCAGGACGGCGCCGGTGTGCGGCTCGCCGGCGGCCGTGGCGGCCCCGACCGCGGTGAGCAGCCCGGCGAGCGTGCCCGTGGCGTCGCCCTCGCGGTGGGTGAGGTCGACCATCCGCCACAGGTTCGCCAGCGCCTCGTCGGGCCGGCCGAGGTCGACGAGCACCTTGGCCCGGATCCACAGCACCGACGAGCGCGCCCACGAGTGGCCCAGGTCCAGGGCCAGCTGCTCGGCGCGGTCGAGGTGCTCGAGCGCGCCCTCGGCGTCGCCGGCGACCCGCGCGAACTGCCCGAGGGTCATCGCGATCTCGGCCTGGACCCACTCGATGCCCGACGCCTGGGCCAGCTCCAGGCCGCGGGCGATGTCCTGCGAGACCCCGCCGTCCTCGTCGGTCTGCCCGAGCAGCGCCCGGACGAAGCCGCGCAGCACCAGGGCCAGCGCGAGGACGCCGTCGCGCTCGTCCGGTGCGGCGGTGACGATCTCGTTGGTGCGCGCGAAGATGGAGGCGACGTCCCCGGACAGGTAGGCCAGCAGCGCGTCGCCGAGCAGGGCGCCGCTGCGGACGTGCGGCGGCGTCGACGGCGTGGCGTCCAGCGCGGCGGCCAGCCACCGCCGGCCCTCCTGCACGTGGCCGCGGCGGTACCACCACCAGGCCAGTGCGGACCCGATCCGCAGCGCGAGCTCGCCCTGCCCGGTGGCCAGCGTGTGCGTCAGCGCGGCCCGCAGCCCGGGCTGCTCGGCGTCCAGCCGGCGGGCGCTGGCGGTCCACTCGGCACGGCGCAGCGCCGGCTCCAGCCGCTCGGTCAGCGCCACGACGAACCCGGCGTGCCGGTCGCGCAGCCCCCGCGCCCGGTCCGCACCCAGGTGCTGCTCGGCGTACTGCCGCAGCGTCTCCAGCATCCGGTAGCGGCCGGAGGCGTGGTCGAGCTCGACCAGCGACTTGGCGACCAGCACCCGCAGCAGCTCCAGGGTGCCGCCCTCCACGTCCGGTCCGGCCACGGCGTCGACCGCGTCGGGCCCGAACGTGCCGGGCAGCACCGACACGGCCTCGAACACCGCCTGCTCGGCGGGGGACAGCAGGTCGACGCTCCACCGGACGGTGGCGGCCAGGGTGCGCTGGTGCGGGGGAGCTGAGCGCCACCCGCCGGCCAGCAGGGTGAACCGGTCGTCGACCCGGCCGGCCACCTCGGCCAGCGGCAGGGTGGTGAGACAGGCGGCGGCCAGCTCGACGGCCAGCGGGAGTCCGTCGAGGGCGGCGCACAGCTCGCGCACCTGCTCGAGGTCCTCGGCGGAGGGGGCCGCCAGGTGCGGGGCGGCCAGCCGGGCCCGGTCGAGGAACAGCTGCTCGGCGTCGCTGCCGGGGCTGCCGGCGGGCATCGGGCCGCACGGCAGCACCGCCTCGCCCGGCAGCCCGAGCGGCTCCCGGGAGGTGGCGAGGACCCGCAGCTCGGGACACCGGGGCAGCAGGTCCGCGCACAGCGCCGCGGCGGCCTCCACCACGTGCTCGCAGTTGTCGAGCAGGAGCAGCAGCGGCCGGCCTTGCAGCGCGGGGGCGGCCCCCCCGCCCCCCCCCCCCCCCCCCCCCCCGCCCCCCCCCCACCCCCCCCCCCCCCCCCCCCCCCCCCCCCCCCCCCCCCCCCCCCCCCCCCCCCCCCCCCCCCCCCCCCCCCCCCCCCCCCCCCCCCCC
>NZ_JBJGYU010000031.1:0-51067 GCF_054050155.1 Geodermatophilus sp. SYSU D00703
CATCAACCCAAAGAAACCCACAAAGGGGTTGTTACTTGGCACTGACTTTCGGCACGCTGTTGAGTTCTCAAGGAGCGGACGCGCAGGAAACCCGGCCTCACGGGCCCTCGCTCCTGGCGGCTTTTCCACGTTACGCCGCCCGTCGCGACTGTCAAGCCCGGGGTCTGTGACCCTGGCCGTCCTGCGCGGAGCGGCGTCACCCAGTTCGACCGGAGTCCCCGGGATGCTCTCCCGTGGCTCGCCCGACTACTGAGCGATCGGCACCCGGTCTGACCGGCGGGGCTCCGGGACTCGGTCCCGTCTCCCGCTCCGGTCTCGCCGGGCGCAGAGAGAAAGTTACGTGCGTGGGATGCCGGTGTCAAACCGACGGGCGGTGACGCCAGACACCCGGCCGAGACCCGTCCGTCACACGGTGTTCACACGCAGGTCAGGACGCCGTCGGACGGTGCACGCCGGCCACCGAGCGCTTGCCGCGGCGGAGGACCAGCCATCCTCCGGGCAGCCAGGTCTCCTCCCCCGGCGCGGCGTCGGCGTCGGTGACCCGCTCGTTGTTCAGGTACGCCCCGCCCTCCTTCACCGTGCGCCTGGCCTCGGAGAGGCTGCTGACCAGTCCGGTCTGCTGGAGGAGGTGGGCGATCGTCGGCGTCTCGCCGTCCACGGTCACCGAACCCGCCTCCCGCAGGGCCGCACCCAGCGTCTCCGGCCCGAGGGCGGCGAGGTCCTCGCGGCCGAACAGGGCGCGGCCGGCCGCCTCGGCCTGCCGCAGCTCGTCCGGGCCGTGGACGAGGAGGGTCAGCTCCTCGGCCAGGGCCCGCTGCGCCGTCCGTGCGGCCGGGCGTTCCACGCTCTCGGCGACCAGGGCCTCGACCTCCTCGGCCGGGCGCTCTGAGTACAGCGGCAGCCAGGCGCGGGCGTCGGCGTCCTCGGCGTTGAGCCAGAACTGGAAGAACGCGTACGGCGAGGTGAGCGTCGGGTCGAGCCAGACGGCACCGCCCTCGGACTTGCCGAACTTCGTGCCGTCGGACTTCGTGACCAGCGGGGTGGACAGGGCGTGCACCCGGGCACCCTCGGTGCGGCGGACGAGGTCGATGCCGGCGGTGAGGTTGCCCCACTGGTCGGAGCCACCCGTCTGCAGCGTCACCCCGTGCCGGCGGAACAGCTCACGGTAGTCGTTGGCCTGCAGGATCTGGTAGCTGAACTCGGTGTAGCTGATGCCGGCCTCGGAGTTGAGTCGCGCCGACACCGCCTCCTTGGCCAGCATCTGGCTGACCCGGAAGTGCTTGCCGAGGTCGCGCAGGAAGTCGATCGCGGAGACGGGTGCGGTCCACTCCAGGTTGTCCACGTAGACCGGGCCCTTCAGTCCCTCCGTCTCGGCGGGGACCTCGAGGAAGGGCGCCACCTGCTCGCGGATGCGGTCCACCCACGCGGCCACCGTGCTGCGGTCGTTGAGCTGGCGCTCCGCCGAGGGCCGCGGGTCGCCGATGAGGCCGGTGGCCCCGCCCACGAGGACGACGGGCTGGTGCCCGGCCCGCTGCAGGGCCCGCAGCACCATGAACTGGAGCAGGTGGCCGACGTGCAGGCTGGGGGCGGTCGGGTCGAAGCCGGCGTAGTAGGCGACCGGCCCCTCGGCGAGGTGGGCGCGCAGCGCGTCCTCGTCGGTGCTCTGGGCGATCAGCCCACGGCGGTGCAGCTCGTCGATCACGTCGGTCACGGGTACATCCTCGCTGGCGCTCGTCGTACCCGTGCCGGGGGTGCTGTGCCCCCGCGTGTCCTCGCGAGCTCGGTCACGACCGTCGATCCCGCCTCGCGACCCCCGGGCGGGGCCGACCCCCCGGCCGGAAGACGCTCACCGAGCCGGCGCCGGTCTCCCAGAACCGCCAGGGCAGCTCGGTCGCGACGCTGATGCCGACGCGCGGTCCCGTCGAGACCGCGGCGGGCGGCGTCCCGCGGTGCAGCCGGACCGGGCTGTCCGGGGACAGCAGGTCGGCCTCCTTGTCCTCCGGCCCGATGGCCAGGGCCTGGGTGAGCCGGGCCGGGCCGCGGGCGAGGTCCCGCGCCGTCCGGGCGGCGGGACGGCGGGCGCGCGCCAGCTCCTCCCCCACGACGACGTCCCCCGCCCGCAGCAGCACCGCCGAGCCGTGCCCCTCGGGGCCGACGACGACGTTGGCGCACCAGTGGACGCCGTAGCTGAAGTACACGTAGAGCCGGCCGGGCGGGCCGAACATGATCGCCGCCCGGGGCGTGGGCCCGCGGTGCGAGTGCGCCGCCGGATCCGTGCCGTTGCCGGCGTAGGCCTCCACCTCGGTGAGCCGCAGGCCCACCCGCCCCTCGGGGCGGTCGGTGACCAGCCAGCAGCCGAGCAGGGTGGGGGCGACGACGTCGGCCGCCCCGAGCAGCTCCTCCGGGGTGAGGAGCGGGCCGGGCCCGCCGTCCGAGGGCACGCTCAGAGGGCCGCCGCCACGGGTGAGGACGACGCCCACTCGGTGTGCCGCCGCGCCAGCTCGGCCAGCGCGGTCAGCTGCTCGGCGACCCGCTCGGGCGCCGTCCCGCCGCGGGCGCTGCGGGCGGCCAGGGCGCCGCGCACCGACAGCACCGACCGGACCTCGGGGGTCAGGCGCTCGTCGATGCCGGCCAGCTGGTCGTCGTCCAGCTCGTCGAGCTCCAGGCCGGCGCCCTCGCAGAACGCGACCATCTCGCCGCTGATCTCGTGCGCCGAGCGGAACGGCACCCCCTGACGGACCAGCCACTCCGCGACGTCGGTGGCCAGGGCGAAGCCCTGCGGCGCCGCGGCCTCGAGGACCTCCGGGCGCAGGGTGAGGGTGGCGACCATCCCGGTGACCGCCGGCAGGAGCAGGAGCAGCTGCTCCATGGAGTCGAAGACCGGCTCCTTGTCCTCCTGCAGGTCGCGGTCGTAGGCCAGCGGGAGCCCCTTGAGCACGGTGAGCAGCCCGGTGAGGTTGCCGACGAACCGGCCGGACTTGCCGCGGGCCAGCTCGGCGATGTCGGGGTTCTTCTTCTGCGGCATGATCGACGACCCGGTCGCCCAGGCGTCGTCGAGCCGGGCCCAGCCGAACTCCGTCGACGTCCAGAGCACGACCTCCTCCCCCAGCCGGGAGAGGTGGACGCCGATCAGGGCGGCGGCGAAGCAGAACTCGGCGGCGAAGTCGCGGTCGCTGACGCCGTCGATCGAGTTGTCCGAGGCGCGGTCGAAGCCGAGCTCGGCGGCGACGGCGTCCGGGTCCAGCGGCAGCGAGGAGCCGGCCAGGGCGCCGGAGCCGTAGGGGCTGACCGCTGTCCGCCGGTCCCAGTCGCGCAGCCGGTCGACGTCGCGGGAGAGCGCGTGCGCGTGGGCGAGCAGCTGGTGGGCGACGAGCACCGGCTGGGCGTGCTGGAGGTGGGTCATGCCGGGCGCGGCGACGTCGGCGTACCGCTCGGCGAGGCCGACCAGCGCGTACTCCAGCGAGGCCAGCTCGCCGACCAGGGTGCGGACGTGGTGGCGCAGGTACAGCCGCAGGTCGGTGGCGATCTGGTCGTTGCGGCTGCGGCCGGCGCGCAGCTTGCCGCCCAGCGGGCCGAGCTTGGCCGACAGCCCGCGCTCGAGCGCCTCGTGGACGTCCTCGTCGGCCTCGAGCGCGACGAAGGTGCCCGCCTCGACCTCGTTGGACAGCTCGGTGAGCGCCCGCAGCATCTGCTGCAGCTCGTCGTCGGTGAGCAGCCCCGCCCGGTGCAGCACCCGCGCGTGCGCCCGGGAGCCGGCCAGGTCGAACGGCGCCAGCTTCCAGTCGAAGTGGGTCGACTTGGACAGCGCCGCCATGGCCGGCGAGGGGCCGCCGCCGAAGCGGCCGCCCCACAGCCGGGTGCCCGAGGGTGCCGAGGTCACGGTTGGTCTTCCTCCAGGTCCGACTGCAGTTCGGGGTAGACGGCGGGCGAGCGCGCGGCGAGCGCGCGCAGGCGGTCGGCGAGGGCCGGGCCGCCGTCGGGGTCGCGGGAGACGACGAGCAGAGTGTCGTCCCCCGCGATCGTGCCGAGGACGTCGGGGAGGCCGACCTTGTCCAGCGCGGAGGCGAGGAACTGCGCGGCGCCCGGCGGTGTGCGCAGGACGGCGAGGTTGGCGCTGCCCTCGGCGCTGGTGACCAGGTCGGCCAGCAGCCGGGTCAACCGGGCCGGCGCGGTCTGCGCCGGCCGCAGCGGGGCGTTCTCCGGCGGCAGCACGTAGGACGCCGGGGCGCCGTCCGAGCCGCGGAGCTTGACCGCACCGAGGTCCTCGAGGTCGCGAGAGAGCGTGGCCTGGGTCACCTCGATGCCCGACTCGGCGAGCAGACCGGCGAGCTGGGACTGCGACGTGACTGGCTGGGCCTCGATCAGAGCGCGGATGCGGGCCTGGCGGGCGGAGCGGGTCACGGCGCCGGTCATCGCGACAGCAGCCAGGTGAGCAGCGCCTTCTGGGCGTGCAGCCGGTTCTCCGCCTCGTCCCACACGGCGCTCTGCGGCCCGTCGATCACCGCGGCGGCGATCTCCTTGCCGCGGTAGGCGGGCAGGCAGTGCAGCACGACCGCGTCGTCCGCGGCCCGGGCCAGGGCTGCCTCGTCCAGCGCGTAGGGCAGGAACGGCGCGACGCGGGCGTCGTACTCGTCCTCCTGCCCCATCGACACCCAGGTGTCGGTGACCAGGACGTCGGCGCCGTCGGCCGCGGCCGCGGCGTCGGCGGTCCAGCGGACCGAGCCGCCGGTCTGCGCCGCGACCTCCTCAGAGCGCTCCAGCACCTCCTTGGAGGGCTGGAACGCCTCCGGGGAGCCGATCCGGACGTGCATGCCGGCGGTGGCGCCGCCGAGCAGGTACGAGTGCGCCATGTTGTTGGCGCCGTCGCCGAGGTAGGTCAGCGTCAGCCCGGCCAGGGTGCCCCGGCGCTCGGCGATCGTCTGCAGGTCGGCGAGGATCTGGCACGGGTGGTACTCGTCGGTGAGCGCGTTGACCACCGGCACCCGACTGACCGAGGCCATCGCCTCGATGCGGTCCTGACCGAAGGTGCGCCACACGATCGCGGCGACCTGCCGGTCCAGCACGCGGGTGGTGTCCTCGACCGGCTCGCCGCGGCCCAGCTGGCTGGAGCCCGCGTCGATGACGAGCGGGTAGCCGCCGAGCTCCGCGACGCCGACGGAGAACGACACCCGGGTGCGGGTGGAGGGCTTGTCGAACAGCACCGCCACGGCCCGCGGGACGCCGTTGGGCGCGACCAGCGGGGTGGGCGCCTCGGCGGTGTGGCGCGTCCGCTTCAGCTCGGCCGCCAGTGCGAGGACCTCGGCCTGCTCGGCCGGCGTGAGGTCGTCGTCCTTGAGGAAGTGCCGGGTCACGGTGCAGTCTCCAGAGCGGTGTCCAGCGCGGCGGGAAGGGCCGCCACGAAGGCGTCGACCTGCGCGTCGGTCAGCACCAGGGACGGCGCCAGCCGCAGCACGTCGGGGGCGACGGCGTTGGTGAGGAAGCCGGCGTCCCGCAGGGCCGCCTCCAGGGCACCGGCGACCGGCGCGGTCAGGACGACGCCCAGCAGCGCGCCCCCGCCCCGGACGCCGCTGATCCCGGTGTGGCCCAGCCCCTCGATGCCGGCGGTGAACCGGTGCTCGAGCTCCTTGGCCCGCTCCAGCAGTCCCTCGTCGCGGATGGTGTCCAGCACGGCCAGCGCGGCCGCGGCGGCGATCGGGTTGCCGCCGAAGGTGGAGCCGTGCGAGCCGGCGGTCATCAGCTCGGCGGCCGGCCCGAAGGCGAGCGTGGCGCCGAGCGGCAGCCCGCCGCCGATCGCCTTGGCCAGCGTGACCACGTCGGGCTGCAGCCCGTCGGCCTGGTGCGCGAACCAGTGCCCGGTGCGGCCGGTGCCGGTCTGCACCTCGTCGACGGCGAACAGCGCCCCGGCGGCCCGCGCGGTCTCCGCCGCGGCCGGCAGGTAGCCGGCGGGCGCGGGCAGCACGCCGCCCTCCCCCAGCATCGGCTCGAGCAGCACCATCGCCGTCCGCTCGGAGACGGCGCCGGCCAGCGCGCCGGCGTCCCCGTAGGGCACGAACCGGACGCCGCCGGGCAGCGGGGCGAACGCGTCGGCCTTGCCCGGCTGGCCGGTGAGGGCGAGCGCGCCCATCGTCCGGCCGTGGAAGGAGCCCTCCGCGGTGACCACCTCGGTCCGGCCGGTCAGCCGGCTGATCTTGAACGCGGCCTCGTTGGCCTCGGCGCCGGAGTTGCAGAAGAACACCCGCCCGGGCCGGCCGGCCAGCTCGAGCAGCCGCTCCGCGAGGGCCACGCCGGGCTCGTGCATCGCCAGGTTGGAGACGTGCCCGAGGGTCTGCACCTGCTTCGTGACCGCCTCGACGACCTTCGGGTGGGCGTGCCCGAGGATCGTCGTGGCGATGCCGCCGAGCAGGTCGGTGTACTCGCGGCCGTCGACGTCCCAGACGGTGGCCCCGGCGCCGCGCGCGAGCGCGACCGGCGGGGTCTTGTAGTTGCTCATCATCACGGCCGACCAGCGGGTGGCCAGCTCCTCCGTGCGGGTCATGCCGGCTCCTCCCGGTGCGCCGTGTCCGAGGGTGCGGCTGGGACGACCATCGTCCCGGTGCCCTCGGTGGTGAACATCTCCAGCAGCAGGGCGTGCGGCGACCGGCCGTCGACGACGGTCGCGCGGTTCACCCCGCCGTTGACCGCCCGCAGGCAGGCGGTCATCTTCGGGATCATCCCGGCGTCCAGCGTGGGCAGGATCTCGACCAGCTCGGCGGCGTCGATCTGCTGGACCAGCGAGTCCCGGTCGGGCCAGTCGGCGTAGAGCCCCTCGACGTCGGTGAGGACGACGAGCTTGACCGCGCCGAGCGCGACGGCCAGCGCGGCCGCGGCGGTGTCGGCATTGACGTTGTGCACGACGCCGTCCGCGTCCGGGGCGACGGTGGCGACCACCGGGATGTGCCCGGACTCGAGCAGCGCGGTGACCGGCGTGGGGTCGACCGCGACGACGTCGCCGACCAGGCCGACGTCCACCGGCCGGCCGTCGACGAGCGCGTGCGTGCGGGCGGCGGTGAACAGCCCGCCGTCCTCCCCCGACAGGCCGACCGCCAGCGGGCCGTGCTGGTTGATGAGCCCGACCACCTCGGGGGTGACCTGGCCCGTCAGCACCATCCGGACGACGTCGATCGTCTCGGGCGTGGTGACCCGCAGCCCGCCGCGGAACTCGCTCTCGATGCCGAGCCGCCCGAGCATCTCGGTGATCTGCGGGCCGCCGCCGTGGACGACGACCGGGTGGATGCCGCACGTCCGCAGGAACACCATGTCCTCGGCGAAGGCGCGCCGGCACTCCTCGTCGACCATGGCGTGCCCGCCGTACTTCACGACGACCACGTTGCCGTGGAACTCCTTGAGCCACGGCAGCGCGCCGGTGAGGACGGCGACCTTGCGCCGGTCGCCCTCGGGGTCGTAGGTGCGCATGACCCGGCGGGTGCCGACCTTCCTCGGGGGCCGCAGTTCGTCGACCCGGACGTCGGGCGGGGTGGGGTCCTGCGCGTCCGGGTCGTGCGCGGTGCTCACGTGGGGTTCCGGCTCGCTGTGGCTCATGTGGAGTACGCCGAGTTCTCGTGGACGTAGGCGATGGACAGGTCGTTGGTCCAGATCGTCGCCTGTTCCGTACCCGCCCTCAGGTCGACGTCGATGGTGATCGCGCGGCCGGTGAGGTCCACCCCCTCGCGCGGGTCGCCGATCGCGCCGCCGCGGCAGACGGTCACGCCGTTGATGGTCACGTCGACCCGGTCGGGCTCGAACGCCGCGTCGGTGGTGCCGATCGCGGCGAGCACCCGGCCCCAGTTGGGGTCGTTGCCGAACAGCGCCGTCTTCAGCAGGTTGTTGCGCGCGCAGGCCCGGCCGGCGGTGAGGGCGTCCTCGACGCTCGCGGCGTTGCGGACGGTGATCGCGATGTCCTTGGTCGAGCCCTCCGCGTCGGCCAGCAGCTGCATCGCCAGGTCGGTGGCCGCGGCGGTGAGCGCCTCGGCGACCTCCTCCGCGGACGGCGTGACCCCGCTGGCGCCGCTGGCCATCACGAGCACCGTGTCGTTGGTCGACAGGCAGCCGTCGGAGTCGACCCGCTCGAAGCTCACGCCGGTGGCCTGCTTCAGCGCCGTCTGCAGGACGTCGGCCGGGACGACGGCGTCGGTGGTGAGGACCACGAGCATCGTGGCCAGGCTGGGGGCGAGCATGCCGGCGCCCTTGGCCATGCCGCCGACGGTCCAGCCGTCGCGGGCCTGCACCGTCGTCTTCGGGACGCTGTCGGTGGTCATGATCGCCAGCGCGGCGTCCTGGCCGCCGTCGGCGCGGAGCGCCTTCGCGGCGGCGGTGACCCCGGCGGTCAGCTTCTCCATCGGCAGCCGGACGCCGATCAGCCCGGTGGAGGCGACAGCGACGTCGATCGCGCCGATGCCGAGTTCCGCGGCGACGTGCTCGGCGGTGGCGTGGGTGTCCTGGAAGCCCTCGGCCCCGGTGCAGGCGTTGGCACCGCCGGAGTTGAGGGCGACCGCCTGCACCCGGCCGGTGGCGAGGACCTGCCGGCTCCACTGCACCGGCGCGGCCGGGAAGCGGTTGGTCGTGAAGACGGCGGCCGCGGCGTCGTCCGGGCCGTCGTTGACGACGAGGGCGACGTCGTTCGCGCCGGTGCTCTTGAGGCCGGCCGCGACACCGGCGGCCCGGAAGCCCTGCGGGGCGGTGACCGTCACGGGGCCACCCCCACCACGGGGAGGCCGGTGGTCTCCGGCAGGCCGAGGGCGAGGTTGGCGCACTGGATCGCCGCTCCCCCGGTGCCCTTGGTCAGGTTGTCGACCGCGGCGACGACGACCAGCCGGCCGGCGTCGGGGTCGACCGCGACCTGCAGCGCGACGGTGTTGGCCCCGAGGACCTGCGCCGTCGTCGGCCACTGCCCCTCCGGGAGCAGGTGCACGAACGGCTCGTCGGCGTAGGCCTTCTCGTACGCGGCCCGGGCCGTGGCGGCGTCCGTGCCCGGCGTCAGCGGCGCCGAGCACGTGGCGAGGATGCCCCGGCTCATCGGCACGAGCGTCGGGGTGAAGCTGACGGTCACCGGGCTGCCGGCGGCCTGCGAGAGGTTCTGCACCATCTCGGGCGTGTGCCGGTGCACGCCGCCGACGCCGTAGGCGCTCACCGAGCCCATGACCTCGCTGCCCAGCAGGTGCGGCTTGGGCGACTTGCCTGCGCCGGAGGTGCCGCTGGCGGCGACCACGACGACGTCGGGCTCGACCAGCCCGGCGGCCAGCGCGGGCGCCACCGCGAGGGTGACCGAGGTCGGGTAGCAGCCGGGCACGGCGATCCGCCGGGCACCCGTGAGCTGCTCCCGCTGCCCGGGCAGCTCCGGCAGGCCGTACGGCCAGGAGCCGGCGTGCTCGCCGCCGTACCAGCGGGCCCAGGCCGCCGGGTCGTTGAGCCGGTGGTCGGCGCCGCAGTCGATGACGAGGGTGTCCTCGGGCAGCTGCGCGGCGATCGCGGCCGACTCCCCGTGCGGCAGCGCCAGGACGACGACGTCGTAGCCGGCGAGGTCGGCCGGGCCGCTGGGCCGCACCTCGAGGTCGGCGTAGGGCAGCAGGTGGGGCTGCAGCTCACCGAGGCGTCGGCCGGCGCTGGAACTGGCGTGCACCCCGGCCAACCGCAGGCTCGGGTGCCCGGCCAGCAGCCGGCACACCTCTCCCCCCGCGTACCCGGTGGCGCCGGTGACCCCGACCGTCCACGTCTGCCCTGTGCTCACGCTGCATGACCATACACGACCATGCATGACCGTTCATCGGCTTTGTCGCTGCCGCACGCGCACACATCACCCCAGCGCGGTCGTGCTCTGCGTGCGCAGGGGACGCATAGCACGACTGCGCCGGAGCGGACGGGGCGGCCCGCGACGCGGGTGGGGACCGGTCAGGCCAGCGGGTCGCCGTCGCCGTAGGGACGCAGGCGGAGCTGCCGGGCGGCGTCGTCCGGGGTGGTCGCGCGGAGGACGGCGGGCTCGTCCACGCCGGCGCGCAGGAAGCGGCCCGACCACGCGTCGAGCTCCCCGCCGGCGATCGCGGTGACCAGGTCGACCACCTGCTCCGGCGGCGTCCAGGCGGTGAACCCCCGCCACATCGGCATCGCGCGGGTCATCGGGGTGTCGACGACGCCCGGCGCCACGTCGAAGACGCGGACGTCGGTCCCCTCCAGCGCCCCGGCCAGCGCCTCGGTGAGCCGCATCAGCCCGGTCTTGGCCACCGAGTAGGCCGAGTACTCCGGGCGGGCGCGCAGACTCATGCCGCTGGCCAGGTCGACCACCCGCCCGCGGTTGCGCAGCACCATCCACGGCACCACCGCGCGGCAGAGCAGGAAGGCCCCGCGGACGTGGCTCTCCACGACCGACCACCACTGGTCGGGGTCGGCCTCCCAGAGCGGCTCCTCGGCGGCGTCGATGACACCGGCGTTGTTGACCAGCAGGTCGACCGGGCCGAGCTCCTCCCGGACCCGCGCGACGGCGTCGTCCACCGCCGTCCGGTCGGTGACGTCGGCGGCCACGGCGAGCGTGCGGGCCCCGGTGGCCGCGGCGACCTCGTCCATCGCCGCGGCCAGCCGCTCGCCGTTGCGCGCGAGCCCGGCCACCGCCGCGCCGCGCTCGGCCAGCCCCCGCGCGAGGTGCCGGCCGATGCCGGAGGAGGCCCCGGTGACCAGCGCGACCTGGCCCGTGAGTGCAGCGCCCCCGTCGGCCCCCTGCAGGGTCCCGCCGCGAGCCGGCGAGTGGCGGGGGGCAGGGGCTCCTTCGTCAGGCACGGAGCTCGGCGCCGGTCCGCGCGGCGGCGGCCGCGACCGCCGCGTCGCGCACCGCGGTGGCCTCCTCGCTGGTCAGCGTGCGGTCGGCCGCCCGCAGGGTCAGCGCGTACGCCAGCGAGCGGGACCCGGCCGGCACCGGCGGGCCGGTGTAGACGTCGAACAGCCGCAGCGACTCCAGCAGCTCGCCGGCGCCCTCCCGCAGGGCGGCGTCCACCTCGGCGGCGGCCACCTCGTCGCGGACCACGAGGGCGACGTCGACCAGCACCGGCGGGAAGGTCGAGATCCGCGGGCCGACCGGCACCGGGGCCTGCGGCAGCGCGTCGACGTCGAGCTCCATCACCGACGTGCGGGCCGGCAGGTCCAGCGCGGCGCACACCCGCGGGTGCAGCTCGCCGGCGTGGCCGACGACCCGGTCGCCGACCAGCAGCTCGGCGCAGCGGCCCGGGTGCCAGGGCGCCCGCTCCCCCGCCCGCACGGTCAGCTCGACGCCCGCGGCCGCCGCCACCCGGCGCGCGGCCTCCACCGCGTCGGCCCAGCCCGCCGGACGGCCGGGCCCCCACCAGCCGCGCGGCTCGCGGTTGCCCGCCAGCGCCACGCCGACGTGCCAGGGCTGGGCGGGCACCGCGCCGAGCAGAACGGCGAGGGTCTCGTCGTCCGGACGGCGGTCGACCCCGGGCAGCGGCGCGGGCGTGCGGACCCCGCCCGGGAACACCGCGCCGTGCTCGAACAGCGCGACGTCGCGCCGGCCGCGGGAGAGGTTGCGGGCCAGGGCGGCCAGCAGGCCCGGCAGCAGCGTGGTGCGCAGCGCCGGCTCCTCTTCCGACAGCGGGTTGCGGACCAGCACGACCTCGCGGCGCGGGTCGTCCTCGGCCAGCCCCAGGGCGTCGAGGACGGCGGTCCCGACGAACGGGTAGGACGGCGCCTCGACGTACCCGGCCTCGGCGAGGGTGCGGCCGATCGCGCGGCGGCGGCGCTGGGTCTCGGTGAGCCCACGGCCGGGTGGCGCGGTGGGCAGCACCGACGGGACGTCGTCGTAGCCGGCCAGCCGGACGACCTCCTCGACCAGGTCGGCCGGATCGGTGAGGTCGGGGCGCCAGGACGGCGGGGTGACCGCGAGCGACCCGGCGTCCCCGTCGACGGAGCAGCCGACCGTGGCCAGCAGCTCGACGACCTGGGCCGGCGGGTAGGGCACGCCCGCGACCCGGCCGGGCAGGGCGGCGTCCAGGGAGATGGTCGGCCGGGGACCGCGGGTGTCGACGTCCACCGGCGTGCCGACGACCTTCGCCCCGCCGTACTCGCCGAGCAGCGCCGCGGCGCGGGCCAGCGCCACCATGGTCATCTCCGGGTCGACGCCGCGCTCGAAGCGCTTGGCCGCCTCGCTGGGCAGCCGGTGCCGGCGGGCGGTGCGCGCCACGCCGGTCGGCTCCCAGTGGGCGGCCTCGAGCAGCACGTTCGTGGTGCCGTCGCCGATCTCGGTGGACGCCCCGCCCATGACCGCCGCCAGGCCGATCGGCCCGGAGTCGTCGGTGATCAGCAGGTCGTCGGGGTCCAGCGCCCGGTCGACGCCGTCGAGGGTGGTCAGCCGCTCCCCCGTCCGCGCGCGGCGCACCCCGATCGGGCCGCTGACCCGGTCGCAGTCGAAGGCGTGCATCGGCTGGCCGAGCTCGAGCATCACGTAGTTGGTGACGTCGACGGCCAGCGAGATGCTGCGGACGGCGGACTGCGCCAGTCGGCGGCGCATCCACCACGGCGTGGGCGCGGTCGGGTCCAGGCCCTCGAGCGCGATCATCGAGAACCGGTCGCAGCGGTCGGCGTCCGCGACGGCGACCTGCCAGGCCGGCTCGCCCGACCAGGCCGGCGGGGTGGCCGCACCCGGGTCGCGCCAGTCCACGCCCAGGCCGGTGCCCATCTCGCGGGCGATGCCGCGCATGGACAGGCAGTAGCCGCGGTCCGGGGTGACGGCCAGCTCGATGACGACGTCGTCCAGCCCGACGACCGGGCCGGCCGGGGTGCCGGGCGCGGGGGCGTCGTCCCCGAGCACCAGGATCCCGGCGTGGTCCTCGCCGATGCCGAGCTCGCGGACCGAGCAGATCATCCCGTCCGAGACGCGGTCGTAGGTCTTCCGCGAGGCGATCGCGAAGCCGCCGGGCAGGACGGCGCCGGGCAGCGCGACGACGACGGCGTCCCCGGCGGCGAAGTTGGTGGCCCCGCAGACGATGCCCCGGGGCTCGCCCTCCCCGACGTCGACCTGGCAGAAGCGGATCGGCTTCTTGAAGCCGGTCAGCTCCTCGACCTCCAGCACCCGCCCGACGACGAGCGGGCCGCTGACCTCCTCGGGCCGGTGGACCGCCTCCACCTCGAGGCCGAGCCGCACGAAGGCGGTGTCGAGGTCCTCGACGGGGATCCCCCCGGGGAGGTCGACGTGCTCGGCCAGCCAGCCGATGGGGACCCTCACTGCTGCTCCGTCCTGATCTCGTCGGTCGTGCTCACTGCTCGGCCCCGAACGCCGTGGTGAACCGGACGTCGCCCTCGACCATGTCGCGCATGTCGGTGATCCCCGACCGGAACATCAGGCCGCGCTCGATGCCCAGGCCGAAGGCGAAGCCGCTGTACTCGTCGGGGTCGACGCCGCAGGCCACCAGCACCCGCGGGTTGACCATCCCGCAGCCGCCCCACTCGACCCAGCGCGGGCCGTCACGGTGCTCGGGGAACCAGACGTCGAACTCCGCCGACGGCTCGGTGAACGGGAAGTACGACGGCCGCCAGCGGGTGACCGCGTCCGCGCCGAACAGCGTGCGCGCCAGCTGGTCGAGGGTGCCGCGCAGGTGGGCCATGGTCAGCCCCCGGTCGACGGCCAGGCCCTCGATCTGGTGGAAGACCGGGGTGTGCGTCGCGTCGAGCTCGTCGGTCCGGTAGACGCGGCCCGGCGCGACGACGTAGATCGGGGGGGTGCGCGAGAGCATCGTGCGGGCCTGCACCGGGCTGGTGTGCGTGCGCAGCACCAGGCCGGAGTCCTCGTCCTGGTCCCGCCCACCCGCGATGAAGAAGGTGTCCATCATCGTGCGCGCCGGGTGGTCGCGGCCGATGTTGAGCGCGTCGAAGTTCAGCCACTCCGCCTCGACCTCCGGGCCGTCGGCGACCTCGTAGCCCATCCCGACGAAGACGTCGGTGATCCGCTCGGTGAGCGTGGTCAGCGGGTGCCGGGCACCGCGGGGGGTGCGGTCCCAGGGCAGCGTGACGTCGACCCGCTCCTCGGCCAGCACCCGGGCGTCGCGCTCGGCCTCGAGCTCGGCGAGGCGGGCGGCGTAGGCCTCGGTGACGGCGACCCGGGCGGCATTGACCCGCTTGCCGGCGTCCGACCGCGCGGCCGGGGGCAGCGCGCCCAGCTCGCGGCGGGCGAGCAGCACCGGCGCCCGGTCGCCGAGGTGGGCCGGCCGGACGGCGGCGAGCTCCGCGAGGTCGCCGGCCTCCGCGAACGCCTTCCGGGCCTCGGCGACGGCGGTCTCGAGGGCCTCGGCGGAGAGGGCGGCGACCTGCTTGGGGTCGTAGGGGTCGTTGGCGCCAGACACGGGAGGCCATTCTGCCCGCCGCTGCCGCCGCCCCGCGCACGGGTTTGCCGGGTCCGCGGGACGGACGAGATCGGCGATCTCGCCCCGACGGGTGCGCGCCTGCGGGCGACATCGGCGATCTCGCCGGAGAGGTGCCAGATCCCGCAGCGCGACTGCCGACCTGCTCGCGGCGCGGGGCCGGTCGCCGGGCGGGTGCTAGAACCGGGGACGGGGTGCGCACCGGGCGTGCCGGGGCGGGGGTCTGCTGTGGCGGTGCTGCTGGCGCTGGCCAGCGCGGTGGTCTACGGGATGGCCGACTTCCTCGGGGGGCTGGCCACCCGGCGGGCGACCGCGTTCGCCGTCGTCGCGCTGTCGCAGGCCGCAGGGCTGACCGCGCTGCTGCTCCTGCTGCCCTGGCTCGGCGGGGAGCCCACGCCCGCCGACCTGCTCTGGGGTGCGACCGCCGGCGTGGCCGGGGCCGCCGGGCTGGTCCTGTTCTACCGGGCGCTGGCCGGCGGCGTGATGAGCGTCGTCGCCCCGGTGACGGCGGTGTCGGCGGCCGCGCTGCCGGTGCTCGGCGGCCTGGCGCTCGGCGAGCGGATGCCCTGGTGGGCGGTCCTCGGCATCGTGCTCGCGCTGGTCGCCGTCGTCCTGGTGGCCGCCGAGGAGGGCCTGGGCTCGCTGCGCCGCGCCCGCCCCGCCAGCCTGGTGCCGGCCCTGGCCGCCGGCGCGGGGTTCGGCCTGTTCTTCGTGCTGCTCGACCGCACGCGGGAGGCCGCCGAGCTGAGCCCGCTGGTCGCCGCGCGGGTGGTCTCGGTGGCGCTGGTCGTCGTCCTCGCGCTGGTCGCCGGCCGGTCGCTGCGCATGCCCCGCAGCGCGCTGCCCATCGTCCTGGTGGCCGGCGTCGGCGACATGGCGGCCAACGCGCTGTTCCTGCTCGCCACGCAGCAGGGGCAGCTGGCCATCACCGGCGTGCTCGCCTCCCTGTACCCGGTGAGCACCGTCGTCCTCGCCCAGGTCGTGCTCCGGGAGCGGCTGGCCCGCACCCAGGTCGCCGGCCTCGCGGCGGCCGGCGTGGCGGTCGTGCTCATCGCGCTGCCCGCCTGACCTCCTCCGATGGGATGAGCGGCGGCGTTCCCGGCTCGTCCTCGAGACCGCCGCGTCCGAACACGAGTGCGTGGGAACCTCCTCGACCCAGCTCCACGACGTGCTGCGGCGGGACGCCGTCCGCAGCGTCTTCCAGCCCATCGTCGACCTCGAGACCGGTCGCGTCGTCGCGTACGAGGCACTCGCGCGGGGCCCGGAGGGACCGCTGGAGCGGCCCGACGCCCTCTTCGCCGCCGCCCGCGCGGCCGGCCTGCTGGCCGAGCTCGACGCCGCCTGCCGCACCGCGGCACTGCGCGGCGCGGTGGCGCAGGGACTGACCGCCCCGCTCACCCTGTTCGTCAACGTCGAGCCCGAAGTGCTCGACCGCGCGCCGATGGAGGAGCTGCTCGGCATCGCGTCGGCGGCGCCGGGCGGGCTGCGGGTGGTCCTGGAGATCACCGAGCGGGCGCTGGCCGCCCGGCCCGCGGAGCTGCTGCGCACCGTCGAGCGGGTGCGGGAGGTGGGCTGGGGCGTCGCGGTGGACGACGTGGGCGCCGAGCCCCTCTCGCTGGCGTTCATGCCGCTGCTGCGCCCCGACGTGGTCAAGCTCGACCTGCGGCTGGTGCAGGAGCGGCCGAGCCCGGTGATCGCCGAGATCATGAACGCGGTCAACGCGCACGCCGAGCGCACCGGCGCCGTCGTGCTCGCCGAGGGCATCGAGGACGCTGCGCAGCTGGCGATGGCCCGGGCGCTGGGTGCGACCCTCGGCCAGGGTTGGCTGTTCGGCCGGCCCGGCCCCGGCCCGGTGCCCGGCGCGCCGACGGCGGCGCTGGCGCTGCCCTCGCGGCGGCCGGACACCGTCACCGAGGACGCCGCCGTCTCGCCCTTCGCCTGCCTCCCGGACGGCGCCCGGCTGCGGCAGGCGCCCAAGGCGCTGCTGATCGAGCTGTCCAAGCAGCTGGAGCGGGAGGCGCTGCGCCTCGGCCCGGCCTCGGTCGTCGCCGCGACCTTCCAGGAGGCCCGCCACTTCACGCCGTCGACCACGCAGCGCTACCGCGACCTCGTGGAGCGGACCGGGTTCGTCTGCACCCTCGGCGAGGACCTGCCGGTCGAGCCCCTGCCCGGCCTGCGCCGGGCCCCGCTCGACCCCGCCGACCCCGTCCGCGGCGAGTGGGACGTCGCCGTCCTCGGTCCGCACTTCGCCGCGGCGCTGCTCGCCCGCGACCTCGGCGACGAGGGCCCCGACGAGGAGCGGCGGTTCGCCTACGCCCTGACCTACGACCGCGACACCGTCGTCCGGGCCGCCGCCGCCCTGCTGGCCCGGGTGGCGCCCCGCAGCGGTGCCCGCCCGGCCGCACCCGTCCGGGCGGTGCCGCTCCCGGCGGCGGTGCCCTCCGTCCTGCCCGCGGCCCACGCGCTGCTGCACCGGGCGCTGGAGGCCACGCCCAGCGGGGTCTCGATCGTCGACGTCCGGCTGCCCGACCAGCCGCTGGTCTACGTCAACCCGGCCTTCGAGCGGCTCGCGGGCCTGCCCCGGGAGGAGGTGCTGGGCCGCAACTGCCGCTTCCTGCAGGGCCCGGACACCGACCCGGTCGCGGTCACCGAGGTGCGCCGGGCGATCGCCGCGGGCGAGGAGTGGCGGGTGACCGTGCTCAACCACCGCGGGCCCGAGCGGACGCCGTGGTGGAACGAGCTGCACGTGACCCCGGTCCCCGGGCCGGACGGCGAGGTCGCGCAGTACATCGGCGTCCAGGTCGACGTCACCGCCCGGGTCGAGGCCGAGCGGGCACTGGCCCGGGAGCGTGATCGCGCCTCCGGCTACCGCGCCCGGCTCGAGGAGCTGGCCGGCACCGACCCGCTGACCGGCCTGCCGGACCGGCGGCGGCTGGCCGACGAGGTGGAGACCGCGATCTGGAGCGCCCGCGCCGGCGACGACGCGCTCGCCCTGGTCCTCGTCGACGTCGACGGCGTCATCGCGGCCACCAACGTGTGGGGCCACGGCGCCGGGGACGACCTGCTGTGCGCCGTCGCCCAGCGGGTGCGGGCCGTGCTGCGCCGCCGCGACCTGGTCGGCCGGCTCGGCGGGCACGAGCTGGTGGTGGCGCTGCGCGAGCTGGACCCGCGGACCGCCGGCGTCGAGGCGCGCCGGATCGCCGGCGAGCTGCTGGCGGCCGTGCACGGGCCGGTGCCGCTGGACGGCGCGGAGCTGCCGGCCGGGGTCCGGGTGGGCGTGAGCGTCTTCCCCGAGGACGGCGCGGACTTCGCCGAGCTGCTCCGGACGGCCGCCCTGCGCCGGTACGAGCGACCGACGACGGCGGCCGCGGGGGAGGGCTGAGCGCGGTGCCTCTCCCCTGCGAGAGAGCGGCGCCTCTCTACTGCGAGAGCTGGGTCGTGTAGAGGCAGATCGCCGCGGCGGCGGCGAGGTTGAGGCTCTCGGCCCGGCCGCGCATCGGGATCCGCACCCGTGCGTCGGCGAGCGCGGCCAGCTCGGCCGGCACGCCGCGGGCCTCGTTGCCGAACAGCCACACGACCGGCCCGGCCAGCCGGCCGGCGGCGGCGACCTCGTCGAGGGCGGCCTCGCCCCCGCCGTCCGCGGCGAGGACGGTGGCGCCGGCGGCCTGCAGCCTGGGCAGCAGATCGGGCAGGGGCGCCCGGCGGACGACGTCGACGTGGAAGAGACTGCCCGCGCTGGAGCGCACCGCCTTCCCGCCGTAGGGGTCGGCCGAGCCCGCCCCGAAGACGACCGCGCCGGCGCCGCACGCGTCGGCGGTGCGCAGCACGGTGCCGGCGTTGCCCGGGTCGGCGAGCTCCGCCAGCGCGACGGTCAGGGGCGGCGGGTCGGCCACCACGGCGTCGGCCGGCACGTCGCGCAGCGTGCAGACGGCGACCAGCCCCTGCGGGGTGACCGTCTCCGACAGCGACGCGGCGGCCTTCTCCGTCACCGACCGCACGGGCACCGGCGTCCCGGCCAGCAGGTCGGCGTGCGCCGCCGCGGCCGCCCCGGTGACGAACACCTCGCGCACCCCGGCCGGGTCGGCGAGGGCCTCGGCGACGGCCTGCCGCCCCTCGGCGAGGAACAGGCCGGCGGCGTCCCGGCCGGCCCGCCGGGTGAGCTTGCGCGCGACCGCGACCCGCGTGGACCGCTCGGTCAGCGGCTCCACTCGTCCTCCTCCCTCACGTCGGGATCAGCCCCACACAGACCGACGCCGCCGGTGCCGGTCGCGGGGACCGGGCACCGACGGCGTCGGGTGAGGGTGCTGGAACGGCCCTCCTGCAGGGACCCGCCGCGATCTGGCGAGGGGCGGGGGGCAGGGAGGGTCCTTCCTCAGGCGGCCTGACCGCCGGCCGGGCCAGCGGCCACGGCGGCTCGTGCCGTCTCCACCAGGGCGGCGAAGGCGGTGGGCTCGTTGACGGCCAGCTCCGCCAGCACGCGGCGGTCGAGCTCGATGCCGGCCAGCTTCAGGCCCTGCATGAACCGGTTGTAGGTCATGTCGTTCTGCCGGGCCGCGGCGTTGATGCGGGTGATCCAGAGCTTGCGGAAATCACCCTTGCGCACCTTGCGGTCGCGGTAGTTGTAGGTGGCCGAGTGGAGGATCTGCTCCTTGGCCTTGCGGTACAGGCGCGAACGCTGACCGCGGTAGCCGCTGGCCGCCTCGAGGGTCGTCCGGCGCTTCTTCTGGGCGTTGACCGCCCGCTTGACGCGTGCCACGGAAGGGCTCCTGTCTTCTCGTTACGGCAGGGGCTCAGATGCCCAGCAGCTTCTTCATGTTCTTGTGGTCGGCCGGGGACAGGACCTGGTCCTGGTCCAGCCGACGCTTGCGGCGCGAGGACTTGTGCTCGAACTTGTGCTGGTTGTTGGCCTGCTCACGCATGAGCTTCCCGCTGCCCGTCACGCGAATCCGCTTCGCGGTGCCCTTGTGGGTCTTCTGCTTCGGCATGTCCTCGGTCCTCGTTCGTGTGTGTCGGCGCCGCACGGCAGCGTCGAGCTGCCGTGACGGCGCCGGCCGTCTCGGTGGTGCGGTCCTGCGGTCCTCGGCCCTCCTGCAGGGTCCCGCCGCGAGTCTGCGAGTGGCGGGGGGCAGGAGGGTCCTTCCTCAGGCGCTGGGCGCCTGCTCCTAGGCCGACTGGTCGCCCTTCGCCTGCCGGCGGCCGCCCTGGGACTGCTGCGCCTGCTGGTTCCGGTGCGGAGCGATCACCATGACCATGTTCCGGCCGTCCTGCTTGGGGTTGGACTCGACGACGCCGAGCTCGGCGACGTCGGCGGCCAGCCGCTGCAGGAGCCGGTAGCCCATCTCCGGCCGGGACTGCTCCCGGCCACGGAACATCACGGTGATCTTGACCTTGTCGCCGCTCCGGAGGAAGCGCTCGACGTGGCCCTTCTTGGTCTCGTAGTCGTGCGGGTCGATCTTCAGGCGCAGCCGCATCTCCTTGATGACGGTGAGCGCCTGGTTCCGCCGGGCCTCGCGGGCCTTCTGGGCGGACTCGTACTTGAACTTCCCGTAGTCCATCAGCTTGGCGACCGGCGGCCGGGCCATCGGCGCGACCTCGACGAGGTCGAGCTCGGCGTCCTGGGCCAGGCGCAGCGCCTCGCCGATCGGCACGATGCCGACCTGCTCACCCTCGGGCCCGACCAGGCGGACCTCGGGGACGCGGATACGGTCGTTGATGCGGGGCTCGGTGATGGCCTCTCCTCTGCTCTTGCCCGGCGAGGAGTCGCACCCGACCGGATGCCGGAGAAGACGAAGGCCCCGCGAGCGTCGTGCTCACGGGGCCCACTCTCCGGGGTGCGCGAGCTCGCAGGCTCGCGCGCCGCGGCCGACCGGCCAGCAGGCCGGTCCACCGCGATCCGGGGACCTGGGCGTCTGGACGACGCCAGGTGGGAGCGGGCTCCTCTTGGTCAGCGGCCCGGGGCAGGGCCGCTGGGTGGTTCGCGCGCCTCGGTGTAGCGGGGAGGCACGTACATGCTACAGCGCCGCGAGCGTCCTGGTCATTCCCGGGGTGCGCCGGTCACTCGTCGTACAGCAGCGGCGGCTGCGCCGGCTCCTGCGCGCGAGCGTGGGCGAGCAGGGCGCGCAGCCCCTCGACCGCGGCCGCGGCCCGCTCCCCGTCGGCCCCCTGCAGGGCCAGGACGGCGAACTCGTCGTCGTTGGTCAGCAGCACGGTCGCCCACTTGAAGCGCGTGTCGAACCGGATCGCCCGGACCGCCGTCCACGGGACCTCGCGCCCGCCGAACAGGTTGCGCACCCGGAGGCCTGCGGCGTCGGCGTCCACCCGCATGCGGCCCAGCGCGAGGATCCCGGCGCCGGCGACCAGCCCCAGCCCGACGACGGCGACCTGGTCGACGGCGGTGTAGGTGATCACCCCGGACACGTCGGCTGTCAGAGTGACGCCGACGTAGGTCATGACGGCGACGACCACCAGAGCGACCAGGGCACACAGCAGCCGCCACCGGCGCGGGACGGCGGAGACGGGCGGCGGAGGCGCGGACGGCGGCACGCCCCCCATGCTCCCAGGCCGCGTCCCGCCGTGGCCCGGGGTGCGCCCCCGCGCGGGCTGGCAGAGTGCCCGCCGTGGAGGACCCCGCCGTCGTGCTCGCCGCCCGGGTGCGCGCGGCGGCGCCCCGGCTGGGCCGCACCCGGCTGGTCTGCGTGGACGGGCCGGCCGGGTCGGGCAAGACGACGCTGGCCGGCGCGCTGGCCGACCGTCTGGGCGCGCCGGTGGTCCACATGGACGACCTCTACGCCGGCTGGACGACGACCGGTGCCTTCGCGCGGCTGGCCGCCGGCGTGCTGCGCCCGCTCGCCGCCGGGCAGCCGGGCGCCTACCACCGCTACGACTGGGGAGCCGGCCGCTTCGACCGCTCCCCCATCCCCGTGCCGTCGTCCGACGTCCTGGTGGTCGAGGGCTGCGGCAGCTGTCCGCGCGCGGCCGACCCCTGGGCGGTGCTGCGGATCTGGGTGGAGGCGCCGCCGGAGGTGCGCCTGGCCCGGGGGCTGGCCCGTGACGGCGTCACGCTGGAGCCCGAGTGGCGGTGCTGGCAGCGCACCGAGGCGGCCCTGTTCGCCGCCGAACGGACCCGGGAGCGGGCCGACGTCCGCGTGGACGGGACCGCGTCGCGGCCGGTCGGGGGGCCGGGGACCGACTAGACTGGGGACGAGCTGCAGACCCGTCCAAGCAACGGCGGAGTCGCGCAGCCCGGCCGGATGGGCTGCTGTGCACCAGGACCGTTCCCTCGACCTGCCCCTCGCCGACGAGCTGTCGGCCGTCTTCGCGCGGATGTCGGGACTGCTGCTGTCCGAGGAGACGGTGGCGACCGCCCTCGGCCTGGTCGGCTCGCTGGCGCTGGACACCGTGCCCGGCGCGGTCGGCGCGGGTGTCTCGATCATCGACGAGCGCGGCCGTCGCAGCTCGGGGTCGACCGACACCCGGGTCGAGCAGGCCGACGGCCTCCAGTACGAGCTGGACGAGGGCCCCTGTCTGGCCGCCACCGCCGGACGGCGGCTGGTCCGCGTCGACGACCTGGCGACCGACGGGCGCTGGCCGCGGTGGTCCACCGCGGTCGCACCGCTCGGACTGCGTGCGGCGATGAGCGCCCCGCTGGTGGCCGGGGACACCTCGCTGGGCGCGATCAAGGTCTACGCCGAGCGGCCGGGGACGTTCGGCGACTCCAGCGAGCGGCTGCTGACCGTGTTCGCCGCGCAGGCGGCGATCCTCGTCGCCAACGTGCAGACCCACGAGCGGGCCCGGCGGCTCAGCGAGGGACTGCGGCAGGCCATCGGCAGCCGCGACCTGGTGAGCACCGCCAAGGGAGTGCTGATGGCCCGGCACGGCGTCGGCGAGGACGTCGCCTTCGGGATGCTCGTCGCCCGGTGCGGCGAGGAGAACGGCACGCTGCCGCAGGTGGCGCGCGCCGTCGTGGACTCCGCCGTCCGCCGGAGACGCTGATGGCCGGGCCCGGGCAGGTCCCCTCCGAGGAGGAGCACCGCCGGGCGCTGCGGTCGGCCGTGGAGCTGACCGACCTCACGCTCGAACAGCTGTGGACCCGCTACTTCTCCCTCGGCGGCAACGCCGACCTCCTGGAGCTCGAGGCCCACCTGGAGGGGCTGGTGCCGCTGCCGGTCGCCGAGCGCAACGTGCTGGCGCACGCGGTCAACGAGCGCCTCGACGAGCTGTTCACCCAGCGGCGGGTCCCCTACAGCTCTTCCATCCGCCCCCGCCGGCCCACCAGCGGGCCGTTCGCGGCGCTGCTGCACCTGGTGGAGGCCGCCCGCGCCACGCCGCCGGACCGGCTGGGTGCGCTGGTGGTGGAGGCCGGACACCGGATGGGCGTGGAGGTCACCGTGCACGTGGCCGACCACGAGCAGCGGCGGCTGTGGCCGCTCACCCCGCCGGGCACACCGCGGGGCGAGTCCCTGGCCATCGACGGGACGCTGCCCGGCCGGGTGTTCCAGTCGGCGCGGCCGCTGCCCTCGGAGGGACGCGGGGGACGCCGCCTGTGGGTGCCGATCCTGGACGGCGCCGACCGGATCGGCGTCCTCGAGGTGTGCGTCGCCTCGGAGGTCGACCTCCACGACCCGGCCGCGCGGGACGAGTTCCGGTGGCTCGCCGGCCTGGTCGGCCACCTGGTCGCCGCGATGGGCCCGTACGGCGACGCGCTGGAGACGACGCGGCGGACACGGGCCCGCTCGCCGTCGGCGGAGCTCCTGTGGCAGCAGCTGCCGTCGCTGACGGCGGCCAGCGACGCCTTCGTCCTCGCCGGCGTGCTGGAGCCGGCCTACGAGGTGGGCGGGGACGCCTTCGACTACGCGCTGTCGGAGGACACCGTGTCGCTGGCGATCCTCGACGCCATGGGCCACGGTCTGCCGGCCGGGCTGCTGGCCGCCGCGGCCCTCTCGGCCTACCGCAGCACCCGCCGGGACGGCCGCGGCCTGTTCGACCAGGCCCGCGTCGTCGACGAGGTCCTCGCCGAGACCTTCCCGGGCAGCGCCTTCGTCACCGGGGTGCTGGCCGAGCTCGACGTCGCCAGCGGGCGGCTGCGCTACGTCAACGCCGGCCACCCGCCCCCGCTGCTGCTGCGGACGGGGAAGGTGGTCAAGCGACTCGCCGGCGGTCGGCGGGTGCCCTTCGGCCTGGGCGCCGGGGAGCTCACCGTCGGGGAGGAGGCGCTGCAGCCCGGGGACTGGCTGGCCCTGCACACCGACGGCGTGACCGAGGCGCGCGACGCGGCCGGCGCCTGGTTCGGCGAGGACCGGCTGGCCGACTTCCTCACCCGGCAGATCGCCGGTGGCCAGCCGCCCCCGGAGACCGCGCGGCGGCTCGTGCACGCCGTGCTCGACCACCAGGGCGGGTTGCTGCAGGACGACGCCACCGTGCTGCTGGCCCGGTGGCTGCCCCCGAACGTCGCCTCACCGGTCGTCCGGCCGCGCTGATGGGAGCCCGTCACACGACCGCAACGACCACCCCGCACCATGGGGAGGTGACGGACAGCCAGCCCGCCCTCGCGCCCGCGGCCGAGCCGCTGCCCCTGGCGGGCTACACGGTGGCCGTGACCGCCGCCCGCCGCCGGGAGGAGCTCGGTGCGCTGCTCGAGCGGCGCGGTGCGCGGGTCGTCTACGCCCCGGCGATCCGGATCGTGCCTCTGGCCGACGACGCCGAGCTCGTGGCCGCCACCACCGCGGTGCTGGAGCGGCCGGTCGACCTCGTGGTGGCCACCACGGGCGTGGGGTTCCGCGGCTGGCTCGAGGCCGCCGACGCCTGGGACCTGCCGCTGGTGGAGCACCTGCGCTCGAGCCGGGTGCTGGCCCGCGGTCCCAAGGCGCGCGGCGCCATCCGCGGCGGCGGGCTGGTCGACGCGTGGTCGCCGGCGTCGGAGTCCTCGGCGGAGGTCCTCGAGCACCTGCTGTCGGGCGCCGAGGGGCCGCTGGAGGGCCGCCGGATCGCCGTCCAGCTGCACGGTGACCCGCTGCCGGACTTCGTCGAGGCGCTGCGCGCCGGCGGGGCCGAGGTGCTGACGGTGCCGGTCTACCGATGGGTGCTGCCCGAGGACGTCGCGCCGGTGCGCCGGCTGGTCGGCACGATCGTGGCCCGCGGCGTCGACGCGGTGACCTTCACCAGCGCGCCGGCCGCGGCCAGCCTGCTGTCGGTCGCCGACGAGCTGGGCCAGCGGGCCGAGCTGGTGGCCGCGCTGACCGGCGGCGTCCTGCCGGTCGCCGTCGGTCCGGTGACCGCCGGGCCGCTGGACGCCGCCGGGATCCCGTCGGTGCAGCCGGACCGCTCGCGGCTGGGCGCGCTCGCCCGCGAGGTGGTGGCCCGGCTGCCCGAGCGCGACCCGGTGCTGCGGGTGGGCGAGCACGACCTCCAGGTGCGCGGCTCCGCCGCCGTCGTCGACGGGCGGCTGGTGGAACTCGCACCCGGCCCGATGGCGGTACTGCGGGCCCTGGCCGCCCGGCCGGGAACGGTGCTGTCCCGGTCCGAGCTGGTGCGGGTGCTGCCCGGCGGCGGCGACGGGCACGCGGTGGAGATGGCGGTGACCCGGCTGCGCGCCGCGCTGGGCGTCCCGCTGGTCGACACCGTCGTCAAGCGCGGCTACCGCCTGAAGACCCTGTGATCTGTCGGCCTCCGGCCGACCACCGCGGCCACGTGCCGGGCCCGGTCGCGCTGAGCCCCACCGCGGCGCCTCCTCGGGAGACCCTGCGGGCCCCCGCTCGGGGGCCCGCAGGCGCTACGGCACTCCTCTGCCGTGTCACACGCCGCGCATGGCCGCCCGGGGGCGCAGGTAGACCACCCAGGTCACGACGAGGCAGGCCACGTAGAAGGCGATGAACGCCAGGTAGGCGCCGTCCCCGCTGCCGGTGCTGAGGAACGACTGGCGGAACGCGAGGTTGACCAGCACCCCGCCGAAGGCGCCGACCGCGCCGGCGATGCCGATGAGCGCGCCGGACATCCGCAGCGCGTGCCGGTCGGCGTCCGCGCTGTCCCCGCCGGCGGCCACCCGCTGCTGGGCCTGGGTGCGGAAGATCGCCGGGATCATCTTGTAGGTCGAGCCGTTGCCGATGCCGCTGAGCACGAAGAGGGCCACGAAGCCGACGACGAACAGCGGCAGCGACCCCAGCTGGCTGGCCGACCACACGATCGCGGCGCCGACCGCCATCGCGACGAAGGTGCAGAACGTGATGCGGGCGCCGCCGAAGCGGTCGGCCAGCGAGCCGCCCAGCGGGCGGATCAGCGAGCCCAGCAGCGGCCCGAGCCAGGTCAGGGACGCCGCGGCCAGCGGGGTGGCGAAGTCCGACGTGAACTGGTTCTGCAGCACCTGGCCGAAGGCGAACCCGAAGCCGATGAACGACCCGAACGTGCCGATGTAGAGGAACGACATGATCCAGGTGTGCGGCTCGCGGGTCGCCTCGCGCATCGCCCGCGGCTGGTTGCGCGCCGTCGTCAGGTTGTCCATGAGCAGCGCCGCGCCGACGGCGGCTGCGACGATCAGCGGGACGTAGACCAGCAGCACGACCCGCGGGTGCTCGGCCCCGGCCGTCACCAGCACCAGCAGCCCGACGAGCTGGATCACCGGGACGCCGAGGTTCCCGCCGCCGGCGTTGAGGCCCAGCGCCCAGCCCTTGAGCCGGTCGGGGTAGAACGCGTTGATGTTCGCCATCGAGCTGGCGAAGTTGCCCCCGCCGACGCCGGCCAGGCAGCTCACGACCAGCAGCGTCGAGTAGTCCACGCCGGGCTCGAGCACGACCGCGGTGGCGACGGTGGGGACCAGCAGCAGCGAGGCGCTGACGATCGTCCAGTTCCGGCCGCCGAACCTGGCGACGGCGAAGGTGTAGGGCAGCCGGACGAACGCGCCGAGCGCCGTGGGCAGCGTGGTGAGCAGGAACTTGCCGGCCGGGTCGATGCCGTAGACGGCCTCCGGCAGGAACAGCACCAGCACCGACCACAGGCTCCAGACGGAGAAGCCGACGTGCTCGGAGAAGACGGAGAAGAACAGGTTCCGCCGGGCGACCTGCTTGCCCGTGGACTCCCAGAAGGCGGGGTCCTCGGGGCGCCAGTCGTCGATCCAGCGCCCGGACCGGGGCGGGGCGGCGACCGGCGCGGTCGTCTGCGGGGCGGTGCGCGGAGGAGCGGCCATGTCCGGCAACGGTGGCGGCCCGGCGTTCCCCGCCGGTTGCTCGCGGGCTGAACTCGTGTTCCGTTGTGCTCACCGTCGCTGACCCCCCGTGGTGAGGCCGCCAGCGCCGAGGGTGCACGGAGCGCGGGGGACCGGAGAAGATCACCGCGTGACTGCGACCGAGGACTCCCCCGCCACCGGCCGCGCGCTGCTGGAGGCGGGTGCGGCGGTGGCCGGCTCGATGAGCCGGGCCGCGGCGTCGGTGGTGTTCGCCGGCGCCGGGCCCGCGCCCGCCGTGCGGCTCGACGAACGGCTGAGCGCCTGCCTGCGCACGGTCGCGGACGAGGCCGCCGGCATCGCCGTCCCGCGGGAGCGCGCCCGGGCCGGCGCCGTCCTGGCCTTCGCCGTCGAGCACAGCGCGACGCTGTCCCGCGCCGGCCGGCGGGTGCGCGACGACGGCTTCTTCACCCCGCGCCCGGGCGGCCGGTCGGCGGCCGACGAGGTCACCGAGGCCGTCGTGACGGCGGCCCGCGCCGCGGCCGACGAGCGGCGGGTGCGGCACCTGGGCTACCTGCTCGCCGAGGTCGCCGCCTCCCCCGATCTGGACGCCGCGCTGGTCGAGCGCGCGCTGCGGCTGGCCGCCGGGCTGACCTGGCGGCAGCTGGTGCTGCTGGCCGGCGTCGGCCGCCGCGACCGGCTGCCGCTGCCGATGACCCCGATCCCCGACGACCCGCGGGCCTGGACGGCGTGGGGCGCCCGCGAGGACGTCGCCGACCTGCAGCGGGCCGGGCTGGTCGACCCGCCGCCCGCGCAACCGCGCCCCGGCGGCGCCGCGCTGCCCCGGCTGCGGCCGGCCGACCTGCGGCTGACCCGCCGCGGCGTGCTGGTGCACCGGCTGCTGGCCCTCGGCTTCGTGCGCGACGACGAGGTGACCGCCGCGTTGAGCGCCCTCACTCCCCCGGGCTGACCCGCCCGGGGAACCGCTCCCGCAGGGACCGGTGGACGGCGTCCGGGAACGGCTCGGCCGCGGCGGTCGCCGTCCGCACGAGGTCCAGCGCGGCGCGGGCGCCGGCCCCCAGGGCCCGCCCGTCCGGCGAGGCAGCCAGGACGTCGGTGGCCAGCAGCAGCTCGACGGCGAGGACGTCCTCCAGCAGGTCCAGCGCGGCGTCGGCCTTGCGCGCGCTGAGCGGGGCGCCGGTGGCGTGGTCCTCCACGCCGTTGTCCAGCGGCGGGACGTCGAGCGTCGCGGGTGCGGCCAGCTGCGTCAGCTCGGCCACCACCGCGGCCGCCGGCGGGCGCAGCGCCAGGCCGTGCGCGGCCGACGGCGGCGGCCCGGCCAGGTGCCGGAAGAACGCCTCCCACAGGTGGGACATGCGGCGGTCGCTGAGCTGGCCGACCGCGGCGAGGGCGATCCGCAGCGCGTCGCAGGCGATGGCCAGGACCATCGGGTGGAAGTTGCCGTTGCTGACCAGGGCCCGGTCCTCGACCGACACGAGCGGGTTGTCCGCGGCGGCGGCCAGCTCGGTCTCCACCGCCGCGCGGGTGGCCGCGACCTGCTCCCGCAGCGCGCCGTGGACCTGCGGCACCACCCGGAACGACAGCGGGTCCTGCACCGAGGCGGCGCCGCCGGGGGCGAGCAGCGCGCTGCCGGCCAGCAGCTCCCGGAGGTGGTCGGCGGCCGCGACCTGCCCGGGCACCGGCTTGGCCCGGCCCACGGCGGGGTCCACGACCGAGGGGTTGGCCCGCGTGGCCTCCATCGACAGCGCGGCGGCGACGTCCGCGGCCGCGGCGGCCCGCTCCGCCCGGGCGACCGCCAGCGCCGCCTGCCCCACCGACACCCCGTTGGCCGAGATGAGGGCCAGCCCGTCCTTGCCGCTGAGCTCCAGCGGGGCGATGCCGGCCCGGCGCAGGGCCTCCCCGCCGGGGAGCACCTCGCCGCGGTACTCGGCCCGCCCGCGGCCGATGGCCACCTGCGCCATCCCGGCCATGTGCCCGATGTCGGCCGCGCCCACCGAGGCGGTCCCGGCCACCACCGGGTGGACGCCGGCGTTGAGCATCGCCGCCAGCGTCTCGGCGGCCGCCACCGACGCGCCCGACCCGCCGCGCGCGATGCCGGCCAGCCGCACGGCCAGCGCCGCCCGCACCACGGGCACCGGCAGCGGCGGCCCCACCCCGCCGGCGTGGGACAGGACGAGGAACTGCTGCTCCCCGCGGATCTCCTCCTCGGTCAGCCGGGTGTCGCGCAGGTGCCCGACCTGCGTCGTCAGGCCGTAGACCGCCGCGGAGGAGGCCAGCGCCTCGTCGACGACCGCACGGGCCGCGGCGACGGCGTCCCGCGCCCCGGCGTCGAGCTCCACCCGGGCGCCGTCCACGACGGCGAGCAGGTCGTCGACCGACAGCGGTGCGGTGCTGATCGTCACGGTCGTCACGGGGGCCTCCGGATCGCCGGCGGGGGGGACGACGGTAGGCCCGTCGTCCCCGCTCCACGACGGCCTCTGGCCCCTGGCGGACCGGGAGCACCACGAGGACCGTCGCGCGCACACCGCTCGGCAACCGGGAGGGGTCGTGGACGACGCGGCTCTCGACGCACGCGACGGGTGGGCCCGGGACGACGTCCTCGACCTGCAGCGTCGCCGGCTGCGGGCCCTGCTGGCGCACGCGGCGGCCCGGTCGCCCTACTACCGGGAGGTGCTCGGTCCCGGCGCGGCCGACCGCCCGCTGGCCGCCCTCCCCGTGCTGACCAAGGCCACCCTGATGGAGCAGTTCGACCGGGTCGTGTGCGACCCCCGGCTGCGCCGGGCCGACCTGGAGGCCCACCTGGCCGGCGACGACCCCGGGCGGTCGTTCCTCGGCGTGTTCCGCGTGGCCACGACGTCGGGCACCACGGGCCGGCGGGCGATCGTCGTCCTCACCGAGGCCGAGGCGGCGACGTGGCGGGCGGTCACCCAGCGGGCCGGGCGCCGCGCGGGGATCCGCGACGGGCAGCGGGTGGCCGCCATCGGCAGCCCGAGCCCCGCGCACCTCACCCGCCAGGTCCTCGCCCCGCCCGGGGCCCCGGCGCCGCTGACCGCCGGCACCCCGCTCCCCCGGCTGGTCGCCGGGCTGGACGCGCTGCGGCCGGAGGTGCTCATCTGCGCGGCGAGCCTCGGCGGGCTGCTCGCCGACGAGCAACTCGCCGGGCGCCTGCACATCGCGCCGCGGTCGGTGGCCTTCGGCTCGGAGGCGCTGACGACCGACCTGCGCCGCCGCGTCCGAGCCGCGTGGGGCGTCGAGCCCACCGGCATGTACGCGGCGACCGAGGCGCCGGTGATCGCCTCGAGCACCCCGGAGCACCCGGAGCTCGAGGTCGCCGAGGACGTCGTCGTGGTCGAGGTGGTCGACGAGGACGACCGGCCCGTCCCGGCGGGCGTCCCCGGGGCGAAGGTGCTGGTCACCAACCTCGTGGACCGCGCCCTGCCGCTGGTCCGCTACGAGCTCACCGACGCGGTCACCGAGTCGCCGCGGCCCAACCCGGCCGGCCGCCCCTGGCGCTGCCTGGCCTCGGTCGACGGCCGCACCGCGGACATCCTGCACCTGCCCGGTCCCGACGGCGGCCGCGTGCCGGTGCACCCGTCGGTGCTCGGCTCCGCGGTGGCGCCCTTCCCGGAGGTCGGCCAGTACGCGTTCGTCCACGACGCCGCCGGCCTGCACACGCGGGTCGTGCTGGGCCCCGGCGCGGCCCCCGACGTGCAGGAGCGGCTGAGAGCGGCGCTGGTGGCGGCGGTGACGTCGACCGGCGCGGTACCCCCGCCGGTGGACGTCCGGGAGGTGGACTCCCTGGCCCCCGAGCCGGGCGGGAAGTTCCGCCTGGTCCGCACCGGCTGACCGCCCGTCGTCCGGGGCGCGGTGCCACCATGCCGCTGTGCCCGGCTCCGCAGCCGCCCGGCTGGCCCGGCTGACCGACGGCTACCTGGTCACCCAGCTGCTGCACGTCTGCGTCGCCCTCGGCGTGCCCGACGCGCTGGCCGCCGGGCCGCGCGGTGCCGCGGACCTCGCCGGTGACGTGGGCGCCGTCCCCGGCCCGCTGTACCGCGTGCTGCGAGGGCTGGCCGCCGAGGACGTCCTCGACGAGCTCCCCGACGGCCGGTTCGCCCTCACCCCGGTCGGCGAGTGCCTGCGGACCGGCGTGCCGGGCTCCCAGCGCGGCGCGGTCACCGCCCGTGCCGAGCTGTACCACCGGGCGGCCGCCGGGCTGCTCGAAGCCGTGCGGGAGGGCGGCACCCCGTTCGACGTCGTCCACGGCCGGCCGTTCTTCGACTTCCTCGCGGCGTCGCCCGAGCGGCTGGCGACGTTCCACGCGTCGATGGCCGACCGCTCCGCGCGGGAGGCCGGCGCGGTCGTCGCCGCCTACGACCTGACCCCCTTCGACTCCGTGGTGGACGTCGGCGGCGGCAGCGGCACCCTCCTGCGCGCCGTCCGGGACGCGGTGCCGTCGGCGGAGCTCACGCTGTTCGACCAGCCCGGCGTCGTGGCCGGCTCGGACCTGCCCGCGGTCGCCGGCGACTTCTTCGCCGAGGTGCCCGCCGGCGCCGACGTCTACCTGCTGTCCCGGGTCCTGCACGACTGGGACGACGCCGACGCGGGGCGGATCCTGCGGACCTGCCGGACGGCGATGCGACCGGACTCGGTGCTGCTCGTGGTCGAGGCCGTCCTGCCGAGCGGGCCGCCGACGACCCGGCGGCGGTGCCCATGGACCTGCACGTGCTCGTGCTGCTGCACGGCCGCGAGCGCACCGCCGACGAGTACGCCGCCCTCCTCGATGCGGCCGACCTGCGCCTCACCCGCGACGTCCCGACCGGCGCCGGGGTGCACGTCCTGGAGGCGCGGCCGCGGTAGCCCGCGCCGTCCGGGGGCGGAGATGGCTCTTCCTGCCCTCCGGAGCGCCCGCTCAGACCTCCACCACCAGGTCGCCGTCCACCTCGCGCACCGGGTACACGCGGATCGGGGCCGCCCCGGAGGTCGCGGCGCCGTCGGCCCACCGGTAGGCGTACAGGTGCAGCGGGCAGACCAGCACGTCGACGTCGGTCTGCCCGTCGGCCAGCGGCCCGCCGGCGTGCGGGCAGGCAGCCTGGGTCGCGTGCAGCGAGCCGTCGCGCAGCCGGAAGACGGCGACCTGCACGCCCCCGGCGACGAACGCCCGGCCCTCCCCCGGCGGCACCTCCTCGACGCGGCCGACGACGTGCGCCGTGCCGCGGACGGGGGCGGCCGGGCCGGGGACGGCGACGTCGGTGGCCGGGGTCCCCGTCTCGGCGCCCGGGGTCGTGGGCCGAGCGGCCTCGATCTGCGGCGCGCTCATCGGACCGGCACCTCCGGCAGCGGCACCAGCGGGAGCGACGACCGGAACTGCCCCGGGCTGACCGGCTCGCGGCCGTCCTGTCCCCAGGGGTCGCGGTAGGCGTCGATCGAGCGCTGGATGCCCGCGTCGAGGTCGGCGACGATCCCCTCGCTGTCCTCGAGCAGCACCGCCTTGATCCGCTCCAGCCCGATGCGGGGCACGAAGTCGTAGGTGCGCTCGAGCCAGTTGGCGTTCTCGCGGTAGTACTGCATGAACCGGCCGGCGAGGGTGAGGACCTCCTCCGGGGAGTCGACGGTGGCCAGCAGGTCGCCCTTGCGCACCGTGGCACCGGCGGCCCCGCCGACGTAGACCTCCCACCTCCCGTTGCCGATCGCCACGACGCCGACGTCCTTGACGTAGGCCTCGGCGCAGTTGCGGGGGCAGCCGACGACGGCGAGCTTCATCTTCGCCGGGCTCTCGATGCCCTGGAAGCGGCTCTCCAGGTCGATGCCGAGCTGGGTGGAGTCGCCCAGGCCGAAGCGGCAGAAGTCGCTGCCGACGCAGGTCTTCACCGTGCGGAAGCTCTTGCCGTAGGCGTACCCCGACGGCATGCCGAGGTCGCCCCAGATCGCCGGCAGGTCCTCCTTGCGGACGCCGAGCAGGTCGATCCGCTGGCCGCCGGTCACCTTGACCATCGGCACCTCGTACTTCTCGGCGACGTCGGCGATCCGGCGCAGCTGGGCCGGCGTGGTCACCCCGCCCTTCATCTGCGGGACGACGGAGAAGGTGCCGTCGCGCTGGATGTTGGCGTGCACCCGGTCGTTGATGAACTCGCCGTCCTTCTCGGGGACGAAGTCCACGCCCCAGAGCGTCTTGAGCAGCGAGGTCAGGCCCATCTTCGACCTCGCGTCGTCCCGGCCGCCGGGGGCGAGCGCGGCGAAGACGGCGGAGACGCTGCGCAGGTCCTGCTCGCGGATCGCCGCCATGAGCTCGGGCTTGGCCATCGGGATGCCGGGCACGTAGTACGAGGCGGCCGGGTCCTCGGTGAGGTCGCCGTCGGCGGCCCACTCGACGATCTGCTCCACCAGGCGCCTGCACGAGCCGCAGCCCTTGCCGGCGCGGGTGGCGTCCATGACGCCGCCGACGCTGCTGCAGCCGCCGGCGACCACCTCGCAGATCGCGCCCTTGGTGACGCCGTTGCAGTTGCAGACCTGCGAGTCGGCGGGCATCTCGGCGACGCCCACCTCCTCGGCGCCGTCGGAGAGGTCGACCAGCAGCCGGATCCGCTCCTCCGGCAGCGGCGCTCCGCGGTCGAAGGCCTGGGTCAGGTAGGCGACCTTGCGGGTGTCGCCGAGCAGCGTCGCGCCGATCAGCACGTCGTCCCGGATGACCACCGACAGGTGCACGCCACGCCGGGGCTCGGAGATGACGAGGAACTCGTCGTCCTCCCGCTCGGGGGTGCTGGCTCCCATCGTGGCGACGTCGACGCCGGCCACCTTGAGCTTGGTCGCCGTCCGGCTGCCGTGGTACTCCGCGCCGGGATCGGTGCCGGTCAGGACGTCGGCCAGCACGCGGGCGTGCTCCCACGCCGGCTGCACCAGGCCGTAGACAGAGCCGCGGTGCTGCGCGCACTCGCCGATGGCGTAGACGTCGGGGTCGTCGGTGCGCAGCTGGTCGTCGACGACGATGCCGCGCTCGACCTCCAGCCCCGAGCGGACGGCGACGTCGGTGTGCGGCCGGACTCCGGTGGCCACGACCAGGAGGTCGCAGTCCAGCCGCCGGCCGTCCTCCAGCACGACGCCCTCGACGTGCTCGTCGCCGAGCACCTCGGTGGCCAGGACGTCGCAGTGCACCGTGATGCCCAGCGACTCGACGCTCTTCTTCAGGATCGCGCCGGCCTCGGCGTCGAGCTGGGCGTTCATCAGGTGCGGCATGGCGTGCACGAGCTGGACCTGCAGCCCGTGCCCCTGCAGCGCGCGGGCCGCCTCGAGGCCCAGCAGCCCGCCACCCATGACCACCGCGCGCCGGCAGCGGCCGGTGGCCTCGAGCACGGCGCGGGTCTCGTCGATGGTCCGGAAGCCGAAGACGCCGGGCAGCAGGTCGCCGTCCGGGCGCCGCACGCCGGTCATCGGCGGGATGAACGAGTAGCTGCCGGTGGCCAGGACCAGGTGGTCGTAGGGGGTCACCGAGCCGTCGGAGGCGTGCACCGCCTTGGCCGCGGTGTCGATCCGCTCGGCCCGGACGCCGGCCCGCAGGGTCACCCCGTTGTCGGCGTACCAGTCGTGGCTGTTGAGGACGATGTCGTCCTCGTGCGACTCCCCGGCCAGCACCGGCGAGAGCATGATCCGGTTGTAGTTGCCGTGCGGCTCGTCGCCCAGGACGGTGATCCGGAACTGCTCGCCGCCGCCGCGCTCGAGCACCTCCTCGACGAACCGGGCGCCGGCCATGCCGTTGCCGACGACGACCAGCGAGGCGCGCTCGTCGCCGTCGTCGAACCGGAGGGTGGTCAGGCCCTCCGGTCGCCCTCCCAGTACGGCGGTCATCAGACCTCCACCAGCCCGAGGTCGACGACCAGCTCGCCGGTCACGCCGACCGGCGCGGCCGCGTGCAGCTCGACGAGCGTGCCGCCGGGCAGGTCCTCGACCACCCGCAGCGGCACGTGCACGTCGCCCTTCGCGCCGATCGGGAACCAGCGCATCGGGACGCCGTCGCGCATCAGCAGCACGTAGACCAGGCAGTCGGTCGAGTTGCCGCCGCGGAAGTACAGCGCCTGCGCGCTGCACCCACCCGGCACGGTGTGGCGCAGCGCCGGGTCGAGCGGGCCGGGCTTGTCCAGGCCCTCCCCGGTGATCGGGTACACGCCTTGCAGGAAGCGGGGGGTGCTCTTCACGCGGGGGGTCCTCCTCCGGGACGGGGGGCGTGGCTCGGGGGTGGCGGCGGGTTCGTGGGGGCGGGTCCGGGGCTGGCTCGCGGCGTCCGGCGCGGGCAGCCGCTCGACCGGGCCGGCGACGCGGGTGACGGCGACCGCGCAGACCTTGAAGGCGGGCATCCGGCTGATCGGGTCGAGCGCGTCGGCGTCGGTGAGCGCGTTGGCCGACGACGCCCCGCCCCAGTGGAAGGGCGCGAAGACGACGTCGGGCCGGATGTCGTCGGTCAGGTGCGCCGAGAAGCGGGCCCGGCCGCGGCGGGTGGCCAGCTCGACGACGTCGTCCGGGCCGATGCCGTGGCGGCGGGCGAGGTCCGGGTGCAGTTCGGCGCGCGGCAGCGGAGCGATCAGCGCGAGGGTGCGCGAGCGACGGGTCTGCGTGCCCGACTGGTACTGCGCGAGCACCCGGCCGGTGGTCAGCACGTACGGGTACTCGCCGTCGGGCCGCTCGTGGGCCTCGACGTGCTCCACCCGCACGAAGCGGGCCCGGCCGTCGGGCGTGGCGAACCGCTCGGTGAACAGCCGCGGCGTACCGGGGTGCTCCGGGGCGGGGCAGGGCCAGAAGACGCCCTGCTCCTCGTCGATCCGCCGGTAGGTGATCCCGGAGTAGTCGGCCGCTCCCCCGGCGCTGGCCCGGCCGAGCTCGGTGAAGACCGTCTCGGGGTCGCTGCTGAACCTCTCCCCCACGCCGAGCCGCGCGGCGAGCTCGGCGAGCAGCGAGAGGTCGTCGCGGACGCCGTCGGGCGGGTCGAGCGCGCGCCGGCGCCGGATGACCCGCCCCTCGAGGTTGGTCATCGTGCCGTCCTCCTCGGCCCACATGGCGCTGGGCAGGACGACGTCGGCGAGTTCGGCGGTCTCGGAGAGGAAGAAGTCGCTGACCGCGAGGAAGTCCAGGTCGCGCAGCCGGCTCATCACCCGGCGGGCGTCGGGCGCGGAGACGGCCACGTTGGAGGCGAGCACGAGCAGCGTGCGCACCCCGCCGTCGGTGCCGAGGGCGTCGAGCAGCTCGAAGGCCGACGGCCCCGGCTGCGGGAGGTCGTCGGGGTCGACGCCCCACACCGCGGCGACGTGCGCGCGGGCGGCCGGGTCGGCCAGCTTCCGGTACCCGGGCAGCTGGTCGGCCTTCTGGCCGTGCTCGCGGCCGCCCTGCCCGTTGCCCTGGCCGGTGACCGTCGCCCAGCCGCTGCCCTCCCGGCCGGGCAGCCCGAGGGCCAGCGCCAGGTTGATCCAGGCCGAGGCGGTGTCGGTGCCGGTGCGGTGCTGCTCGGCGCCGCGGGCGGTCAGCACGATCGCCCGCTCGGCCCGGGCCAGGGCGAAGACGGTGCGCCGCTGGTCGGCGACGGGGACGCCGGTGAGCCGCTCCACCCGGTCGGGCCAGTAGGCCGCGATCCCCTCCCGCACCTGGTCGAACCCCGTGGTGCGGGCGGCGACGTACGCCTCGTCGACGAGGCCGTCGGCGATCGCGATGTGCAGCAGCCCGTTGGCCAGCGCCAGGTCGGTGCCGGGCAGCGGCTGCAGGTGCAGGGCGGCGTGGCGGGCGGTCGCCGTCCGGCGGGGGTCGACGACGACGTGCCGGGCGCCGCGGGCCCGGCCCTCGTCGAGGTACTGCATGGCCGGGGGCATGGTGTCGGCCGGGTTGGCGCCCACCAGGACGACGACGTCGGCGGCGGCGACGTCGCTCAGCGGGAAGGGCATCCCGCGGTCGAGGCCGAACGCGCGGTTGGCCGCACCGGCCGCCGAGGACATGCAGAAGCGGCCGTTGTAGTCGATCGCGGACGTGCGCAGCGCGACCCGGGCGAACTTGCCGAACTGGTAGGCCTGCTCGTTGGTCAGCCCGCCGCCGCCGAAGCAGCCGACCGCGTTCCGGCCGTGCGCGGCCTGGGTGCGCTCGATCGCGGCCACGACGCGGTCGAGGGCCTCGTCCCACGTCGCCTCGACCAGCGGGCTGCTGCGGTCGCCGGGCACCGCGCGGACCAGCGGGCGGGTCAGCCGCTCCGGGTGGTCGAGCAGCTCGGGGGCCGACCAGCCCTTCGAGCACAGGCCCCCGCGGTTGGTCGGGAAGTCGGCCGGCTGCAGGGTCGCCGGGCGGTCGCCGGCGGTCATCGTGACCCCGCACTGCAGGGAGCAGTAGGGGCAGTGCGTCCGGGTCGTGCGGGTGCGCGGGCCCACCCCGGCCAGGACTCCGGGCAGCGCGGTCGCGGTCACGGCACCGAGGTTCCGGGGTGCCGGTTTCCCGACCGCGGCATCGGCGTCAAGCCTGCGTTCCGACCGCCTCACCGCCGTCGCCGACCGGCTGTGCGGTCGTCGGTTCCGGGAACGCGCAGGTGTGACCGAGGTCACGGATCCTGGCGCCCCCGGCTCGCCGGTTCCCGGACGCCGTCGTCCGCAGACCGCAGGAGGAAGCCCGTGCCGCTGCACTCACAGACCGCCGGACTGCTCGCCGCGATGGAGGCGCAGGGCGCCCTGGCCTCCGCCGAGCTGTCGGTGTCCCAGGCCCGCGAGGTCGCGGGCACGTTCAAGGACCTCCAGGGCCCGCTGGTGCAGGTCGCCTCCGTGCGCGACCGGACGGTCCCCGGACCGGCCGGCGCGCTGCCGATCCGCATCTACACGCCCAACGGCTCCCCTCGCGACGTGCTCGTCTACTTCCACGGCGGCGGCTGGGTGATCGGCAACATCGAGATCGCCGACGCGCCCTGCCGGGCGCTCGCCGACGCCGCCGGCTGCGTCGTGGTGTCGGCCCAGTACCGGCTGGCGCCCGAGTCGGCCTACCCCGCGGCGCCCGAGGACTGCTACGCCGTCACCCAGTGGGTGGCCGAGCACCAGTCCGAGCTCGTCGACCGGGACCACCACCTCGTCGACGAGGCCCAGGCCAAGGAGCCCTACGCCTCCCCGGCCCTGGCCGACGACCACTCCGGGCTGCCGCCGGCGTTCATCGCGGTCGCCGAGTTCGACCCGCTGCGCGACGACGGCGTCCGCTACGCCGAGCTGCTGGAGGAGGCCGGCGTCCCGGCCACGCTCGAGCGCTACGACGGCCAGATCCACGGCATCTTCTGGCTGTGCGAGGCCTGCAGCGAGGGCTTCCAGCCGCTGCTGGCCGACCTGTCCAAGGCGGTACGGGACGCCCTGCAGTGAGCCCGGGCCCCCGCCGGCAGCGCCGGAGTGCCCGGCCGGCGGGGCGCCCGGCCCCGGGTGGTGGGATGTCCGGGTGAGCGATCCTGCGACGACCGTCCGCCTCGGGGCCCCGTCGGTGCGGCCGGCCGAGCCGCGCGACGTGCCCCGGATCGCCGCGACGCTGACCGTCGCCCTCGCCGACTCCCGCTGGACCCGCTGGGCGCTGCCGGAGGACGGCCGCATGCAGCGGCTGACCCGGCTGCACGAGCTCGACGCCGGCCACCGGTCGGTCGCCACCGGCACCGGCTGGGTCACCGAGGACGTCACCGCGGTGGCCACCTGGGAGGCGCCGCCGGGCGCGCCCGGCACCGCGCCCCTGCCCGACGACGTCCGCACGGCGCTGGCCCGCGAGCTCCCGTACCTCGCCGGGCCCCGCTGGACGGCGGTCGCGCGAACCCGCGAGCTGGTCGACGCCGCCCGTCCGGACGGGCCGCACTGGTGGCTGACCCACCTGGGCACCCGGCCGAGCAGCCGCCGCCAGGGCATGGCCGGCGCGCTGCTGCACCCGGTGCTCGACCGCTGCGACGCCGAGGGGCTCCCGGCGGCGACCGCGGTGTACACGTGGGCCGCCGCCCGCTTCCTGCGCGGCGCCGGGTTCGAGGTGCAGCAGGCGGTGCACACGGCGGACGAGGAGCTGCCGCTGTGGGTGCTGGTGCGCACGCCGGTTCCCGGATGAGTGTCGATCCGGGGCCGGTCCGTTCGTACAGGGGGTGAGCGGCCGGCACGGGGCCGGCCGCCGACCCGAGGAGGACGACGTGGCGCAGTACCTGCTCACCGTGGTGGAGCCGGCCGGCGAGCGGCCGGACCCGGCGACCCTGGAACCGATCATGGCCGACGTGGGTGCGGTCGACCGCGCGATGCGCGACGCCGGCGTGTGGGTCTTCGCCGGCGGGCTGCACGCGCCGGAGACCGCCACCACGCTGCGCCCGTCGGGGGACGACGTCCTGGTCACCGACGGCCCGTTCGCCGAGGGCAAGGAGCACGTCGGCGGCTTCTCGATCATCGACGTCCCGGACCTCGACGCGGCCCTGGAGTGGGGGCGCCGGCTGGCGCGGGCCACCACCCTGCCGATCGAGGTCCGGCCGTTCCAGGGATGACCCAGCCGGACGTCGAGCGGGTCTTCCGCGAGTCCTACGGCCGCGCGGTCGCCGTCCTGACCCGCCTCCTCGGCGACATCGACGCCGCCGAGGAGGCGGTGCAGGACGCCTTCACCACCGCGCTCGCCCGGTGGCCGGCCGACGGGGTGCCGCCCAGCCCGGCGGGCTGGATCGTCACCACCGCCCGCAACCGGGCCGTCGACCGGCTGCGCCGGGAGTCGACGCGCGACGCCCGGCACCGCGCCGCGGCCCTGCTGCACGATCCCGACCCGCCGCCCGAGGAGGGCGCCGTGCGCGACGACCGGCTGCGCATGCTGTTCACCTGCTGCCACCCGGCCCTGGCCCCGGCCGCCCGGGTGGCGCTGACCCTGCGGCTGGTCGGCGGCCTGACCACCGCCGAGATCGCCCGCGCGTTCCTCGTGCCCGAGGCCACCATGGCGCAGCGCCTGGTGCGGGCGAAGGCGAAGATCCGGGCCGCGCGCATCCCGTACCGGGTGCCCGCCGAGGCCGAGCTGCCCGACCGGCTGCGCGGGGTCCTCGCCGTCGTCTACCTGGTCGCCACCGAGGGTCACACGGCCACCGCCGGCGAGCGGCTGGACCGCCCGGACCTCACCGCCGAGGCGATCCGGCTGGCCCGGGAGCTGGCCGACCTCATGCCCGACGAGCCGGAGGTGCTCGGGCTGCTGGCGCTGCTGCTGCTGGTGGCGTCCCGGCGTCCCGCCCGGGTCGGACCGGACGGCGAGCTGGTGCCCCTGCCCGAGCAGGACCGCCGGCTGTGGGACGCCGACCTGGTCGCCGAGGGACAGGCGCTGGTGCGGCGGTGCCTGCGGCGCAACGCACCCGGGCCGTACCAGGTGCAGGCCGCCATCCAGGCCGTCCACAGCGACGCCCGCACGGCCGCCGACACCGACTGGCGGCAGGTCCTGGTGCTCTACGACCAGCTCACGGCGCTGGCGCCGAGCCCGGTCGTGGCGCTGAACCGGGCGGTCGCCGTGGCCGAGGTGGAGGGGCCGGCCGCGGCGCTGGCCCTGGTGGAGCGGCTCGCGCTGCCGGGGCACCTGCTGCCCGCCGTCCGGGCCGACCTGCTGCGGCGGCTGGGCCGCGACGCGGAGGCGGCGGACGCCTACGACGAGGCGGTCGCCCTGGCCGGCAACGCCGCCGAGCGGGCGTTCCTCGAGCGGCGGCGGGAGGGGCTCAGTCCCACTGCCGGCGGGAGCGCTTGAGCTCGCCGCGCTGCTTCTTGGCCTGGATCCGCCGCTCCTGGGACCCCTTCGTCGGCTTCGTCCGCCGGCGGGCCGGGGGCGGCGGGGCCAGCGCCGCCCGCAGGACGGCGGCCAGCCGCTCCCGGGCGGCCTGCCGGTTGCGCCGCTACTGGCGGTGCTCGCCGGCCACGACGGTCAGGACGCCGTCCACGAGCCGGTGCCCGAGACGTCCGGCGAGTCGCTCGCGCTGCGCGTCGCCCAGCCCGGGCAGCTCCAGCGGGGCCACCGACAGCTCCACCCGCGAGTCGGCGGTGTTGACGCCCTGGCCACCGGGGCCCGAGGAGCGGGAGAAGCGCCAGCGCAGCGCGGCGGCGGGCACCACCACGGAGCCGGTGACCACCAGGTCACCGGCGACGTCGTCGGCGTCGGGCACGCGCCCAGTCTGGCCGCTGCCGTGCTCGGGCCCTCTGGGCGGGGCCGTGCCGTGCCAGGCTCGGTGCCGTGACCGCCGGCCGGGGATCGCCCGCGCCGCGCCGCCCCGCGACGGTGGCCGTGGGAGCGGCGGTGCTGACCCTCGCCGCCGCCGTCGTCGGCACCGCCCCCTGGCCACTGCCCCGGCAGACCCCGGGATGGCAGGTCGCCGACGTCCCGGCGTCCCTGCTGGCCCTGGTGGGAGGGACGGCGGGGGTCTGCCTGGCCCTGGCCGGGATCCTGGTCCGCCCGGCGTCGCTGCCGGGCCGGGTCGTCCCGGCGCTCTGGTGGCTGGTGGTCCTCGCCTCCGCCGTCGCCCTCGGCTGGAACGCCCTCCGCTCCGCGGCGCTGTCCGACCTGGTGGTGGGCGCGGTGCTGCCGGTGCTGGACCGGCTGCTCGCCTTCCTGCCGGCGGCGGTCGTCGGGCTGGCCACCCGGCGCGCCGGCACCCGGCCGCAGCTGCGCGCCGTGCTGGGCACCGCCGTCGTCTCCGTGCCGCTGTTCACCCTGGGCTGGGCCCTGCTGGACTCCTCGCCGGGGATCGTCGGCGTCCTGGAGGCGCCGCTGCACGGCGGGACGCTGCTCGGCGCCCTGCCGGTGCTCCTCGCGGTCGCGGGCGCCGCGGCCCTCGCCCGGGAGCCCGACGACGGGCCGGCCCTCCCCGGGTGAGCGGCGACGATCAGGCCGTCCCCGGGTGAGCGGCGACGGTCAGGCCGCGTCCGGCACGGGATCGGGGCCACCGGCCGTTCCGGGGCGGCAGCGCGCCAGCCGGCGCAGGGTCAGCCAGGTGCCGCGCCGGGCGCCGTGCCGCTCGAGCGCCTCGACGGCGTAGGCCGAGCACGTCGGTTCCCATCGGCACACCGGAGGCCGCCGCGGGCTGATCTCCCGCTGGTAGACGCGGACGCCGGCGACCACCCGGTCGCGCACCCGGGTCCCGCGGCGCCCGGTGCCGGCGGCGTGCACGTGCCGCACCGTCGTCGGGACGAGGAACAGGCCGTCGACCCCGCACCCGATGGCGTTGGCCAGGCAGCACCCGGTGTTGAGGAACAGCAGGTCCCGCAGGCACGAGCCGCCGCGGTCGTGGCCGCGCCGGTACCCGTACCCGCCGTGGCCGCGCCCGTACCCGTACCCGTACCCGTGGCCGTGGCCGTGAGCCCGGCCGCGGTACCGGCGCGGCGGCCGGCGCCTCGGGCTCCAGTTGCTGCTCCAGATGAAGACCATGGGTGCCCCTGTACCGCGGGAGGATCGACGGCATGCCCGCGCGCCCGCTCGCCGACGCCCTCGCCGCCGGGCCGGTGGTGCTCGACGGCGGGCTGGCCACCCAGCTGGAGGCACAGGGGCACGACCTGTCGTCCGCGCTGTGGTCGGCGCGGCTGCTGCGCGACGACCCCGAGGCGGTGGTCGCCGCGCACGCCGCCTTCGCTGTGGCCGGCGCCCGGGTGGCGACGACGGCGAGCTACCAGGCGTCGGTCGACGGGTTCGCCGCGACCGGGGTGGACGCCGCCGAGGCGCGCCGGCTGATCACCTCCTCGGTGGAGCTGGCCCGCCGCGGGGCGCCGGAGAGCTGGCTGGCCGGGTCGGTCGGGCCGTACGGGGCGGTGCTCGCCGACGGGTCGGAGTACACCGGCGCCTACTGCGCGCGGCTGTCGGTCGCCGAGCTGCGCGCCTTCCACCGGCCCCGGATGGAGCTGCTCGCCGACGCCGGTGCCGACGTCCTCGCCTGCGAGACCGTCCCCGCCGCCGCCGAGGCCGAGGCGCTCGGCGTGCCGGTCTGGCTGTCGCTCACGACCACGGTGGACGGCGACGGCGTCGTCCGCACCCGGCGCGGGGAGCGGGCCGAGGCGGTGTTCGCCCTGGCGGCGGGCGTGGCCGCGGTCGTCGCGGTCGGGGTCAACTGCACCGCGCCGTCGGCGGTCGGGCCCTCGCTGGCCGCGGCGGCGCCGGCCGGCAAGCCCCTGGTGGCCTATCCCAACAGCGGCGAGGGCTGGGACGCCGGTGCCCGCCGCTGGACCGGTCCCGGCGGGGTGTCCGCGGACGAGGTGCCCGCGTGGGTGGCCGCGGGGGCCCGGCTGGTCGGCGGCTGCTGCCGCGTCCGGCCGGAGGACGTCGCCCGCATCGCCGCGGCGCTCGACCGGGACGTGGCGCACCCCGGCTGACGGCACGGCGACGACCGCCGCCACGTTTTACCTCTCGCTTACCTGTGGCTGGGTATCCCCTTGCCGGTCCCTCCATAGCGTGGGCACCACAGCGGACAACGGGCCATCGACGGGACGGTTGCCATGGACGTGCGCATGGCGGTGTGCGACCTGATCGTCCGGGACGCCGTGCTCCGGGCGCTCCTGCTGAACACGGCCGAGCCCGGGCGGTGCCGCGACGCGGAGGGCGCCCGGGCGTGCTCCCTCGTCCTCGAGTGGACCGGCGAGGACCCCACCGCCGTCCAGTGGCTGACGGCCACCGTCCGGCTGCCCCGTTCCCCGTTGCGCGACCGGCTCTACCTCGACGTCGTCCAGCACCGGCTGCGGACCGTGGTGTCGGCGCCCGGATCGCCCTTCACCACCCGGTGCCTCGGCACCTCCCCCCTGCTCGCGGACCGCGCCGCGGGCACCGTCTCCCGGGCCGGCACCTACGAGTTCGTCGCCGTCCCCTCGCCCCACCCCGCGGGCGCCCGGCTCGTGCCGGGCCGGCGCGAGCGGCTCCCCGTCGCGCCGTCCCTCGGCATCCCCGGCGGCGTCGCCCCGAACCTGAACTGAAGAAGGACCCCCCGCCCCCACCGTGGAACGACCCCGGCCTCCTCACCCCTCGCCCGCTCGGGGTGAGCCTCGGGACGGGGCCGGCGGCGGACCCTGCAGGGGGCCGGCCGTGGCAGGGGGTGCTCCGTCAGAGGATCGGCTTGCCGCCGGTGACCGCCACCCGGGCGCCCGAGACGTAGGACGCCTCGTCGCTGGCCAGCAGCACGTAGACCGGCGCGAGCTCGGCGGGCTGGCCGGGGCGGCCGATCGGCACCTGCTGGCCGAAGCTCTCCACCTTCTCCTCCGGCATGGTCGCCGGGATCAGCGGCGTCCAGATCGGCCCGGGGGCGACGCTGTTGGCGCGGATCCCCTTGTCGGCGTACATCTGCGCCAGTGACGCGGTGAAGTTGGCGATCGCGGCCTTGGTCATCGCGTAGGCGATCAGGTGGGGACTGGGCTGGTCGGAGTTCACCGACGACGAGTTGATGATCGACGCGCCGGGCTGCAGGTGCGGGAGCGCGTCCTTGCACAGGGTGAACATCGCGGACAGGTTGAGCGCGAGGGTGTGGTCCCACTCGTCGTCGGAGATCTCCTCGAGCGACTCGTGGCTCATCTGGAACGCCGCGTTGTTGACCAGGACGTCGACCTTGCCGAACGCCTCGAGGGCCTTGGGGATGATCGTCTTGGCGTGCGCCCGGTCGGCGAGGTCGCCCGGGACGAGGACGCACCTCCGGCCCGCCTCCTCCACGTACTTCTTGGTGTCCTCGGCGTCCTCGTGCTCGTTCAGGTACGAGATGAGGACGTCGGCGCCCTCGCGGGCGAAGGCGATCGCGACCGCGCGGCCGATGCCGCTGTCGCCACCGGTGATCACCGCGGCCTTGCCCGTCAGCCGGCCCGAGCCGCGGTAGCTCTCCTCCCCGTGGTCGGGCTTGGGGGTCATCTCCCCCAGCGTGCCGGGCACGTCCTGCGACTGGGCGGGCTGGGTCTCCGGGCGGGGCTCTGACACGGGTCCTCCATCGCGGTTCCGAAGCGGTACGGCCTGCGCCTACCCCCGCCGCCCGCCGCGGAACCGGAGCGTCCCTGCGGGAAGGGAACGCCCGTCGGGCACGCTGTCCCCCACGATGACCGCGACCGCGCCTCCCCTCCTCGCCGATCCCAGCGACCTCTCCGCCCTCCGGGCGCGCGGCGCGGACCCCGACGAGCTGTTCACCTCCTTCGCCGCCTGGGCGGAGGAGAACGGCACCGTGCTGTACCCGCACCAGGAGGAGGCGCTGATCGAGCTGGTCAGCGGCGCCCACGTCGTCCTGGCCACGCCCACCGGCTCCGGCAAGTCGCTGGTGGCCACCGGCGCGCAGTACGCCGCGCTGGCCGCCGGGCGGCGCAGTTACTACACCGCCCCGATCAAGGCCCTGGTCAGCGAGAAGTTCTTCGCGCTGTGCGGGGTGTTCGGCGCGGAGAACGTCGGCATGCTCACCGGCGACGCCGCGGTGAACCGCGACGCGCCGGTCATCGCCTGCACCGCGGAGGTCCTGGCCAACATCGCGCTGCGCGAGGGCGCGGCCGCCGACGTCGGCCTCGTGGTCATGGACGAGTTCCACTTCTACGGCGACCCCGACCGCGGCTGGGCCTGGCAGGTGCCGCTGCTGGAGCTGCCCGACGCGCAGTTCCTGCTGATGAGCGCCACCCTGGGCGACACCACGTGGCTGCGCGAGGACCTCACCCGCCGCACCGGCCGGCCGACCGCGCTGGTGGCCGGCGCCGAGCGGCCGGTGCCGCTGCACCACTACTACGCGACGACGCCGATGCACGAGACGATCCAGGAGCTCCTGGACACCCGGCAGGCCCCGGTCTACGTCGTCCACTTCACCCAGGCCTCGGCGCTGGAGCGGGCACAGGCGCTCATGAGCGTCAACGTCTGCACCAAGGAGGAGAAGGCCGCGATCGCCGAGATGATCGGCGGCTTCCGGTTCACCTCGGCCTTCGGGACGACGCTGTCGCGGCTGGTCCGCCACGGCATCGGCGTCCACCACGCCGGGATGCTGCCCAAGTACCGGCGGCTGGTGGAGCAGCTGGCCCAGGCCGGCCTACTCAAGGTCATCTGCGGCACCGACACCCTCGGGGTCGGCATCAACGTGCCGATCCGCACCGTCGTGTTCTCCGCGCTGTCGAAGTACGACGGCAGCCGGACCCGGCTGCTCACCGCCCGCGAGTTCCACCAGATCGCCGGCCGGGCCGGGCGGGCCGGCTTCGACACCGCGGGCACCGTCGTGGTGCAGGCCCCCGAGCACGAGGTGGAGAACCTCAGGCAGTTCGCCAAGGTCGCCGACGACCCGAAGAAGCGCCGCAAGCTGGTCCGCCGCAAGGTGCCCGAGGGCATGGTGCCGTGGTCGGAGGCGACCATGCGGCGCCTGATCGACGCCGACCCCGAGCCGCTGACCAGCAACATGCGGGTGACGACGGCGATGGTCCTCGACGTCGTCGACCGCCCCGGCGACCCGTTCGTCGCGATGCGGCGGCTGCTCACCGAGAACCACGAGCCGCGCAAGCGCCAGCTGCGGCACGTCCGCGAGGCGATCGGCATCGGCCGCTCCTTGCTGCAGGCGGGGATCGTGGAGCGGCTGCCCGAGCCGGACGCCGACGGCCGCCGCTACCGGCTGACCGTCGACCTGCCGCCGGACTTCGCCCTCTACCAGCCGCTGTCGACCTTCGCGCTGGCCGCGATCGAGCTGCTCGACCCGGCGAGCGAGACCTATGCCCTCGACGTGGTCAGCGTCATCGAGGCCACCCTCGACGACCCCCGGCAGATCCTGGCCGCCCAGCTGAACAAGGCGCGCGGCGAGGCCGTGGCGCAGATGAAGACCGAGGGCATCGAGTACGAGGAGCGGATGGAGCTGCTCGAGGAGATCAGCCACCCCAAGCCGCTGGAGGAGCTGCTCGAGCACGCGCTGGAGGTCTACACCCGCACCAACCCGTGGGCGGCCGACGCGCAGCTGTCGCCGAAGTCCGTCGTCCGGGAGATGTGGGAGAAGGCATCCACCTTCCGGGAGCTGGTGAACACCTACGGGCTGACCCGCGCCGAGGGGGCGGTGCTGCGGTACCTCTCCGACGCGTTCAAGGCGCTGCGCTCCGGCGTCCCCGCCTCCGCCCGCACCGAGGAGGTCACCGACCTCGTCGAGTGGCTCGGGGAGCTGGTGCGCCAGGTGGACTCGTCGCTGCTCGACGAATGGGAGGCGCTCACCTCGCCGGACCAGCCGCTGGACGAGCCGGTCGCGGTCCCGGCCCGGCCGCGACCGCTCACCGGCAACGAGCGGGCGTTCACCGCGATGGTGCGCAACGCGCTGTTCCGGCGGGTGGAGCTGTGGGCCCGCCGCCGCTGGTACGACCTGGGCGAGCTCGACCAGGGTTCGGGCTGGGACGCCGACCGCTGGGGCGCGGTGGTGCAGGCCTACTTCGCCGAGCACGACGAGGTGAACACCGGCGCCGACGCCCGCGGGCCGGCGCTGCTGGTCTGGGACAAGGGCGAGCCGGGCGTCTGGCGGGTGCGGCAGGTCGTCGACGACCCCGCCGGCGACCACGACTGGGGCCTCGACGTCGAGGTCGACCTCGACGCCTCGGACGAGGAGGGCGCCGTCGTCCTGCGCCTGGTCGACGCCGGACGCAAGGACTGAGGGTGGGAGGACCGCGCGACCGGGGGACGGCACGGCGCCGGGGTGGACCCGTCGCGGAGGGCCGGAGGCCCTCCCGACGGGGATCCGGGGAGCGGCTCGGCGCAGCCGGGGGACGGCACCTGGCCGCGGTGTCGGCCGGGAGGCCGACGGTGTGGTCGCGGCCATGACGGCGTGGGAGATGCTGGCCGTCGCCGCGGCGGGGATGGCGGCCGGGAGCATCAACGCCGTCGTGGGCTCCGGCACCCTGGTGACCTTCCCGGTGCTGCTGGCCGTCGGGCTGCCCCCGGTCACCGCGACGGTGAGCAACTCCCTCGGCCTGGTGGCCGGCAACCTGACCGGTGCGGTCGGCTACCGCCGTGAGCTCGAGGGCCAGCGCTGGCTGCTGCTGCGGCTGCTCCCGGCGTCGGTGCTGGGCGCGCTGACCGGCGCGTTCCTCCTGCTGCACCTGCCCGCGACGGCGTTCGAGTCGGTGGTGCCGGTCCTGGTCGGGCTCGCCGTGGTGCTGGTCGCCGTCCAGCCGGTGCTGCAGCGGGCCGTGGCCCGTCGCCGACGCGCCGAGGAGGACCCGCCGCGACGGGTCGGGCGCGGCCGGCTGGCCGCCCTGTTCGCCGGCGCCTACGCCACCGGCAGCTACGGCGGCTACTTCGCGGCCAGTCAGGGCGTGCTGCAGATCGGCATCTTCGGGTTGCTGCTGCACGAGTCGCTGCAGCGGCTCAACGCGCTCAAGAACGTGCTGACCCTCGCCGTGAACGCGGTGGCTGCCGGCGCCTACGTCGTCGTCGCCACCGACCGGCTGGACTGGCGGGCCGCCGGCCTGGTGGCCGCGGGGTCGCTGCTGGGCGGGCACTTCGGTGCGCGGTTCGGCCGGCGGCTGCCCCCGGCGGTCCTCCGGGCGGCGATCGTCGCGCTCGGCTGCGTCGCGATCGGCGTCCTGCTCTCCCGCTGACCGCCCGGTTCCGGTGTGTCCCGGGTCACCGGGCAAGCTGGGAGCATGACGGGTCCCCGCGGCGACGACGACGCCGGGTGAACCCGCTGGAGTTCGCCTTCCTGGTCCTCGCCGGGATCGGCGCCGGACTCACCGGGAGCATCGCCGGGCTGGCCTCCCTGATCAGCTACCCCGCGCTGCTGGCGACCGGGCTCCCGCCGGTGACGGCCAACGTCACCAACACCGTCTCCCTGGTGCTCAACAGCGTCGGCTCGGTCAGCGCCTCCCGGCCGGAGCTGCGCGGGCAGGGCCGCCGCCTGCTGCGGCTGTCGGTGGGCGCCCTGCTCGGCGGCGCCGCCGGGGCGGCGCTGCTGCTGCTCACCCCGTCCGACGCCTTCGAGCGCATCGTGCCGTGGCTGATCGCCGGCGCGTCGATCGCGCTCCTCGTGCAGCGGCCGCCCCGGGAGCTGGCCGACGAGGGCGCGCGGTCCCACCCCACCCACCAGGACCCGTGGTGGCTGCCGCTGGGCACCTTCGCGATCGCCGTCTACGGCGGTTACTTCGGCGCCGCGGCCGGCGTGATGATGCTGGCGATGTTCCTGCTCTCCACCGGTGAGGGCCTGCCGCGGGGCAACGCGCTCAAGAACACGGTGCTCGGCATGGCCAACTCCGTGGCGGCCGTCGGGTTCGTCGTCCTGGCGCCGGTGGCGTGGTCCGCCGGGATCCCGCTGGCCATCGGGCTGTTCATCGGCGGCCGGATCGGGCCCCGGGTGGTCCGCCGGGCGCCGCAGGCGCTGCTGCGGCGGCTCATCGCCCTCGCCGGCCTCGGGCTGGCAGTCCACCTGGCGGTACGGGCCTACAGCTGACGCGGGCGGCCGGGCACGCCGCCCGGCCGCCCGCGGATCAGGTGGCGACGTAGGCCGCGAGGAACAGCACGAAGGCGCTCGAGAGCAGCAGAAGCCGGGCCGGGGTGAGGCCGTTGACCAGGTTCGCCGTCGCCTCCACCCACGCCGGCCGGATGCCTGCCTCCCGGGTGCTGCGGCGCACCAGCCGCACCTCGTCGGCCAGCAGCACCCCCGCGGCGCCGAGCATGCCGAGGCCGACGACGAGGAAGACCAGCGCCATCCGCTCGTTGAACGCATCCGCCGCGTCCGCCAGGAAGAGCACGGCGAGCAGCCCGGCCAGCAGGCCGACCACCGCACCGGCGGCCGGCGCCCAGGGGCCCATCCGGGTCAGCGGGCCGGCTCGGCGCGGCCCCACCCGCGGCGGGCCCGGGACCGGTCCCGTCGGCTGGTGGCCGGCGGGCACCGCGGGCTCGCCCTCCGCGGCGCGGGCGGTCCCGGAGGCCGGTGCCGGCGGCGGCCCCGACGGTGCCGGCGGCGGTCCCGCCGGCGCCGGCGGCGGTCCCGCCGGCGCGGGCGACGGTCCGGGCGGCGCGGCGACGGCCCCCGGCTGCGGCGGGACAGGCGGGGCGCCGGGCACGGGTCCGGTGGCCAGCGGCCCGGACGGCGGTGCCGCGTGCGCCCCGGCGGGCGGCACGCTCGGGAACTGGGCGGTCGTGGGGTTCGGGGTGCGGGGGGCCTCGGTCATCGCCGTCCACGCTAGGCCGCGCCGCCCACGGAACCCGGGAGGTCGCGCCGGTGTCGACACGTCGCCCCCGGGTGGACCGCGCGCCCGGCCGGGGCGTCGGGCCAGGTACGGAGGTCCCGGGCCCCCGGTACTAGTCCCAAGGTCGTATGGAGACCGCTCCTGCCCGTATTGGAGGCTCAGGCCCACGTCGGCGCACCGACGGTGCACTGACGAGGAGGAACGGCAACGGGGCCGATCCCCCGGGGCGCACGGGGCTCGTGACGATCCACGGCTCCGGGCCCCCGCTCCAAGGCGAGGAGTCCGTGGTGACCATCATCTCCACCCCACAGGCCTTCAACGAGGACGACCTCTACGTCGACCTGGAGACCGTCTTCGCACAGCCGCTGTTCCTCAAGTGCGAGGGCTTCAACTTCGCCGGCTCGGTCAAGGTCAAGGCCGCCACCGAGATGGTCGAGAGCGCCGAGCGGGACGGCCTCCTGACCGCGGAGTCGATCATCGTCGAGTCGTCGTCGGGCAACCTCGGCGTCGCGCTGAGCATGATCGCGGCGAGCAAGGGCTACCGGTTCCTCTGCGTCACCGACTCGCGCTGCAACCTGCAGACCCGGCTGCTGATGGAGGCGCTGGGCGCCGACGTGCACGTCGTCTCGGAGCCCGACCCCGTCACCGGGTTCCTCGGCGCCCGCATGGACCACGTGCGCGCACTGTGCGCCGCCGACCCGCGCCACGTGTGGCTCAACCAGTACACGAACAGCGGCAACTGGCGCGCGCACTACCGGACCACCGCGCCGGCCATCGCCCGGTCGTTCCCGCGGCTGGACGTCGTGTTCGTGGGCGCCGGCACCACCGGCACGCTCATGGGCGTCGCCCGGTTCTTCCGCGAGTGGCGGCGGCCGGTGCACGTGGTGGCCGTGGACGCCGTCGGCTCGGTGACCTTCGGCGGTGCCCCGGGCCGCCGCATGATCCCGGGCCTGGGCATGAGCGTCCCGCCCCCGCTGCTGGACGCGAGCTACGTCGACGAGGTCGTGATGGTCGAGGAGGTCGACGCGATCCGCGCCTGCCACCGGCTGGCCCGCAGTGGCTTCCTGTTCGGCGGGTCCACCGGGACCGTGGTCAGCGGCGCGGTCCGCTGGCTGGCCGAGCACGACGCCCGGCACCTCACCGCGGTCGCCATCGCCCCCGACCTGGGCGAGCGCTACCTGGAGACGGTCTACCAGTCGAACTGGTTGCACGCCCTCTACGGCGAGGACGTCCTCTCCGAGACCGAGGTGACCGCGGGCCTGCAGTCGGCCTGACCCCACATGCCGCGGGGGGGGGGGGGGGGGGGGGGGGGGGGGGGGGGGGGGGGGGGGGGGGGGGGGGGGGGGGGGGGGGGGGGGGGGGGGGGGGGGGGGGGGGGGGGGGGGGGGGGGGGGGGGGGGGGGGGGGGGGGG
>NZ_JBJGYU010000032.1:0-50087 GCF_054050155.1 Geodermatophilus sp. SYSU D00703
GGGGGGGGGCAACTAAAAAAGCCGGAGGTCCCGCGGGCCACGCCCCCGGCCCCCCCCCCCCCCCCGGGGGCCCCCCCCCCGTCCGCGGAGCCTGTGGTCGTCCGGACGCCGCTTCCCCGACGACGTCCGGACGACCGGTCCCGAGCCTACGACCAGAGGGCGGGAGCCCTCAGCCCGTCGTAGTCGGATCGTGATCTGCGCCTAGACCACCTGGTGGAGCCAGGTGATGGGGCTGCCGTCGCCGGCGTGCCGGTAGACCTCGAGGTCGGCGTCCCAGGCCGCGCCGAGGAGCTCGTCCACTCCGTGCCGGAACGCCTCGATGGACGTCGCCGTCGCGGCCAGGTGGCGCAACTGCTGCTCGGTGACGATGAGGTCACCGTTGGCGCTCGTGGGCGCACGGAAGACGCCGTGTCCCGGCACGTACGACATGCGCTCGCCGTCGTTGCCGTGGCTGGCTTCCTCGGTCACCTCGAAGCGCAGCATGGGCCACGCGCGCAGCGCAGCCACCAGCTTCGCCCCCGTGCCGGGAGCGCCGGTCCAGGCGACCTCGGCACGGTAGGAACCGTGTGCCGCGGGCTGGTCGGCCCACGACAGGGAGACCGGCGCGCCGACGACGCGTTCTAGCGCCCACTCGACGTGCTGGCAGAGCGCCTTCGGGCACGCGTGCACGAAGACGACACCCTGGGTAGACCGTCGCTGCACGGGGCACCTCCATCGACTCGATCGGTCTCGTCTTCCCCAACGGACGATCGATTCGGTGACAGGCTGTGTTCGGCGGTCGTGGACCCCAGGGATCCCAGGAACAGTTTGCACGATGGTCACCCGATCGCGCCAGTGCGGGAGGGACCATTGGGTCACATGTGACGGATGGTCACTGCGCGGACCTCTATCTGCTGGTCAGCGGGCCATACCACGACCGCGGGACCGGCGTCCAGCACCGTGCCGCCACCCACACGCCATCCACAGGATCTCCCCCGTGAGCCCACAAGGCGATCCCCAGCCGGGCTCCGCTCCGAGGTCAGCGCTCACGCAGGGTAGTCGACGAGGCCGTGCGACGCCGGAGCGACGCGGCGTCAGGCACCCAGCGTGGCCTGGAGGTCCTCCCGCGGGACCACCCGCGTCGCCCGGAACGGAACGCCCTCGACGCCCGGCTCGGTCCAGTCGACGTCGACCACCTGGCCGGCCCGCAGGGTTCCCCCGGGCGGGCCGTCGACGACCGCGGCGTCCACCCAGCAGCCGCCCGGCAGGTCCGGCGCCTCGACCAGGCCGGCCCGGCGGGCGTCGTCCCAGCGGATGACGGTCCCGTGCGACGTGCCGCTGCGTGTCATGCGTCCAGGCTGCGCGCAGGGCAGTCGGCGTTCAAGGCCGCCGGCCACGCTGCGGTCCGGCCGAGCCGGGGTAGGGCCGTCACATGGCGCGACAGCAGGGGATGTCCGATGCCGGGCGGGACGTGGTGGCCGGGATGGTGCTCGGCGCGTGGGACGCCTTCCTCGAGCAGGCCGCGGCGGTCGACCTCGACCGGCCGACCCGGCTGCCCGGGTGGCGGGTGCACGAGGTCTGCGTGCACCTCGGCTGCTGGGACGACCACGCCGCCCTCGCCGACCTGGTCGCCTCGGCCCGGGCCGGCGGAGCCGGGACGCCGCCGGACGTCGACGCGACCAACGCCCGTGTGACCGCCGCTCACCGCGACGCCTCCCGCGCGGAGGTGCTCGCGGCGCTGCGCCGCAACCGGGAGGCCACCGCCCGGTACCTGTCCGACGAACCGGTCGAGCTCGACACCGCCCCGGCGGTCGCCGTGGTCGGCCGGCTGCCCCTGCTCAGCGTCGTCCTGGGCCAGGCCTACGAGCTGGCCGTGCACGGGCTGGACCTGGCCGACGCGGGGGCGCCGCCGGTCCCGGGCCCGGTGCTGCAGGCGGGGCTGGCCGCGCTCGCCGACGTCACCGGGGCACTGGCGGCGGCCGAGGGGATCACCGGGGGCGCCGGCCTGGCCACGCCGGACGGCGGCTGGCGGTTCGCGGCCGACGAGCAGGGGTGGACCGTCCGGCGGTTGCCCCCCGGCCGCCCGACGGGGACCGCCGTGGAGGCACCGGCCGACCTGCTGCTCGAGGCGGCGTCCGGTCGGGTGAACCCGGTGGTCGCGCTGGCCCGCCGGCGGCTGAAGGTGCACGAGATCGGCGGCCTGCTGGCGCTGGCGCCGATCGTGCAGTCGGCACCCGGCATCCCCGGCGGCCCGATCCTGCAACTGGCGGCCCAGACCCTCGGCGGCGTGGGCGGCCTGCTCGGCCGGTTGCGCGGACGCCGTTAGCCACGGCCGCGCGGCCGACGCTGTCACGGGTGCGGCCGCCGAGGGGGTCCCCCGGCGGCCGCACCCGTGACAGCTCCGGAGTCAGCAGCCGCCGACCGAGATCCCGTGCCCGGTGAGCCACGGCACCGGGTTCACCCGGTTCGCGTACAGCCCGCCCTGGTGCACCTCGAAGTGCAGGTGCGGGCCGGTCGACTGGCCCTTGTTGCCGACCTCCGCGATCTGCTGGCCGGCGGTCACCACCTGGCCGGCGCCGACGAAGAACCGGTTCACGTGGCCGTAGAGGGTGATCTGACCGTCGGCGTGCTGCACGTACACGGCCTGCCCGAAGCCGCTGGCCGGCCCGGCCTGCAGCACCACGCCGTCCTCGGGCACGTAGATCGGCGTGCCGATCGGCGCGGCGATGTCGACGCCCTGGTGCATGGTCCCCCAGCGCGCGCCGTAGCAGGAGGTGACCCGGCCGGCGGCCGGCATGGCCGTGGCGCTCTGCGCGCTGGCCAGCGCCTGGCTCTGCGCCTGCCGCTGGTTCCACGCCGCGCCGGGGTCGGCCGCGCCCTGGGAGGCCAGCAGCCGCTCCCCCGCCTGCCGGAGCTGCTCCTCCAGGGAGGCCTTCTCCGCGGTGCGGGCGTCGTACTCCGCCTGGGCCTCGGCGAGGTGGGCGTTGGCGGCCGCCTCGGCCTCGGCGGCGGCCCGCGCCGCCTCGTCGAGCCGGGTGACGGCGTCCCGCGCCGCGCGGTCGGCGTCGGCGACCCGCTGCTCGACGGTGAGGAACTCCCGGAGCTGGGCGGCGCGGTGGTCGCCGATGACCTCCATCGTGGCGGCCTGCTGCAGCAGCTCGGTCGGGCTCTGCGCGTCGAGCAGCAGCTCGACGTCGCCGAAGCCGGTGTCGCCGCCCATGTAGGCCTGACGCCCCAGGTCGGAGATCGCCTGCTCGGCGCCGACGACGTCGGCCTGGGCGTCGGCGAGCTCAGCGGCGGTGCGCTCGGCCTCGGCCTGCGCGTCGGTCAGCTGAGTGCGGGCGACCAGTGCGGCGTCGGCGGCCGCCTCGGCCTCCACGGTCATCCGCTGGAGCTGCTCCTCGGCTCCCTCGAGCTGCTCCTCGATGCGGGCCACCTGCGCGGTCAGCTCCTCCTGCTCGGAGGAGGCGGGCGCGGCGGGCGCGGCGAGCGCGACGGGCGTGCCGGCCAGAAGGCCGGCCACCGCCGCGGCGACGACGAAGGCCCGGCGCGGCGCGCGCAGGCGTCGCGCGGCGGGGTGGCCGGGCAGGTTGGTGCGGTGGTGCAGGGTCGCCAAGGCGACGGTTCTCCCATCCTCGCGACCGCCTACCGAGTTAGCTGACGGGTTCGGGCCGGACGGCGCCCTACCTCCCTGCGCCCCCGAGAACGCAGGCAGGACTCACCCCAGGAGTTCGGTGGGTCCCCGGTCCGCCGCGACCCCAGGAGGTCGTCGGCGGTTCGGCGGGGCCTGGCCGAGGCCCTCGGTTCCCGAGGAGCTGAGCCCGGCGAGGCCGTCGGGAAAACTACTAGGCGCGACACCCGAGGTCACGATCGGGTAACTCGCCGGTGCGCCTCATTGCCCGATCGGGTGAATCCCGGGTACGGCCCGTGCCTGGACGACTCCGAGCCGGTGCCGCCGGAGACCACCGGTGGGTGCGGGCCTGGACTCCCTGGCCCACCTGCACCGACGCCGGCCGACGAGCGAGGCGCCGGCGACTGGGCGCCGCTCCACCTCCGTGCGCGAGGACGCGGCGGACGGGGGCGGACGGCGGCGGTGAGATCCTGCACACGCTCCCCCGACACGCCGGCGACACGCCGGGGCCGACAGCGCGGCCTGTTGCCACTGCGCCTTCCGGGGACCACCGGTCGGGGCGTCCTGCACTCAGCCGTCCCGTCGCCCTGTGCCACCCCGCCGGGACCACGTCTGGCAGGCTGGAGGCACCGGGGCGGTAGCTCAGCCGGTCAGAGCATGGGACTCATAATCCCTGGGTCGTGGGTTCGAGCCCCACCCGCCCCACCGGTGCAATTCCAGGTCATAGCCTTGACGGTTCGGTGTCAAGATCGCTGATCTTGAGCCGCGCCCACGTGACGCCCACAGGATGCTCCGAGATGTGGGTGGCGTCCATGCGTTCTGCGAGGGCGCCGAGGTCGTCGTCGAAGAGGCCGGAGTAGACGTCGAGGGTCATCGCGGCGGAGGCGTGGCCGAGCATGCGCTGCACCGCCTCGACGTTCGCGCCGCTCGCCACGAGGAGGCTCGCCGCGGTGTGGCGGAGGTCGTGGGGACTGAGATCCTCCAGTCCCGCTGCAGTAGCGGCCGGGTCGAACCACGTCGCCGTACTCCCGCGCCGCGTCAGCCAGCTGCTCCACCTGAACCCGAGTGAGCAACCGGGGCTCAGCACGGATCGCTCGGGGCAACGGGACCCCGGTGGCCGGGTTCCGCGGGATGCGCCCGTCACGGACGGCGAGCGTCAGGACGAGTGCGAGCACCCGGTGCGCCTGCCGGACGGTGGCCGGCGCCAGCCCCCCGGGGGTCATGTCGGCCACCCACGCGGCGACGTCAGCGTGGCTGACGTCCGCCAGCCGATGGCCGCCCCAGCGCGGCAGGATCTGCGAGCGGAGCAGTGACCGGTAGCGGTAGGACGTGCTCGGCTTCAGGCCCGTCTGTGCGGCGAGCTACTGCTCGGCCCACGCTTCGACCGTGATCGATACCGGGCCCGACATCGCTTCGTCCCGTCGCTGAGAACGATCGTGGAGATGGACCCCGCCATGCGCGGACGATGCCCACGTCAAGTCCCTGCGTCAGGGCTTGCTGTGGACGCCCATGGCCAGACAGAGGACGGCGAGCGCAGGGACTGTCAGTGGAACGCGTCTTCATGGCATCAGCCGGCTGCGCGACAGGCTTCAGTCCCGAACCTGTTCGCCTCGACGTCTCCCAAAGCTCACCGCCGAGGCCGACCGCACGCCCGCCTGCCTCCTCCGGATCAAGCTCGAAGCGCGCGACCGTCTGACCCGCGAAGCGAGATGTGGGGAGGCTCGACGCGTGTCTCAGAAGGCGGCCTCAGAGACAGGGGGGACCGCTAGACATGCTTGAACCCGCGCTGTCACCGACGTCATTGACGTCTTCTGGATCGATCGGTGATCCGTTCTCCACGTCGTCCACGACGCGGATCGCCACATCGTTGGCGACTCGCACCAAATGGCCGCGCTCCTGCCCCATGAGGTGTGTCAGAACGGCGAGTGCCAGCGGTACGCCGAATAGGAAGATCGCGATGGCGCAGGCCAGCACGGCCACGCCGAGGATGCGAATGCGCACAAGCACCGCCTCCGATCGGACACCGCCCGGAGGCGCGGTCCCGGCCGCCACGAGGATGCAGGGGCCCAGGCAGGCCTGTCACGGCATCCCGCAGTGGCGAGCCGATGGGGTTCCGGTCCGCGGGCGAGGCGCCGCCACCGGTCACTCGCCGCTCGGCCGGGCTCCCGCCGGACTTCGGCCAGCCGTGGTCGGGCTCAGCCGTCAGCGGCTCAGCCTCTTCAGCACCCACATCACCAGTCCGATGAGCACGATCACGACAGCGAGGACAACCACGAGAACGACCCAGTTCGTTGTCATCGGTGGTCTCCAGCCTTTTCGGAGGATGTGGGCTCGGCGGCATCCGCGGGTCGCTCAGGGGTGAGTCTCGATGGCCGGCGGCGACTCGCATCGGGCGAGGGCCGCGCTCAGGCGGAGTGGGCACCACGGGCGGCCCCCGTCTGCTCGACCGGTGCCGGGCGGCCCGCCGCACCCGTGGAGCTCCACGTCAGGAGGCGCTCCAGCGGCCCCCTGCCCAGGAAGATGCGCCAGAGCGTGGCGGCGGCGGTGGTCACCACGACGAAGGCCAGCCAGGCGTGGTTGGTGGTGTAGTCCAGAGTGCCAGTGATCGCGACGGCGACGATCCCGCCGGTGTAGGCGGTCAGCGCCATCGACCCCACCGCTGCCAGCGGGAACACAACCCTCGGCAGCCGGTCGGCGACGGCGAGGCACACCGCGATGACGGTGAGGGCCACACCGACGGAGCCGACGATCTCGAAGGTCGTGCCGGTGTGCGGGAAGGCGCCGGTCAGCAGGACGGGATCGGACGTCTCCGGGCGCGCGGTGTCCTCGAGCACCCAGGTCTGCGGCGTTGCGGCCGCCCACCACTGCGTCGACAGCCAGCCGCCGCCGTACCCGACGACGGCCAGGCCCGCCCCGGCAGCCACCAGGCGCAGCCGCACTCGTGCGGTGGTGAGGTCGCAGCGCCCCACAGCGAGGCCCACGAGGATGAAGGTCCACCAGATCAGCGCCGGATAGACGCCGGTCACCGTCAGCCAGACAAACGGCGCGTCGTAGGCATCGGTGGCCACGACGACATGCGTGAGGACCAGGTCAGCCGGCGGTGTGAGCACCGCCAGCACCGCGGCCGCCACCAGCAGACGGCGGGGCGACCACCGGAGGAACGGCAGGGCGAGAACGAACAGGACCGCGTACACGCCGAGGATGACGTCGACGTCGGTGCCCAGTGCCTCTAGCACGCCGCCGATGGCGAACACCCAGGCCGCTCGCACCAGGATCCGCACCCGGGCGCCAACCAGTTCTTCACCAGTAGCCGGTGTCGTGCGCCCGGACAGCAGCGCCACCGAGATCCCGGCAAGTACGGCGAACAGGATGGACGACCGCCCGTTCACCACGCCTGTCCAGGTCGATGGCGATGCCCCGACGTCCGGCGCGACGATGCCCACGTGCGCGCCGAGCATTCCGAACACCGCCAGCGCGCGGGCGACGTCGAGGCCGACGATCCGGCCGAACCTGTCGGTGGAACCTTCGGGGACAGGCCGCGGTCTGGTAGCGCAGCCAGGGCTGGCGGCGGTCATGGTGCGGGAAGCTAGGCACCTGCGGCACAGGTCTACACCGGCTGCACCGGCGTTTACCAACTTCTTGAGACTTTCTCGTCGGCCCCTGCGACGCTGCCCGGGCCCTACTGCAACCCCGCTCGCCGGCCGGTGCCTCACACGCCCGGACCCCACACGCAGAGGCAGATGCCAGCACCGCCAGGCCCTGCATCCTGGCGGTGCCCGGACGAGTCCGGCGCCCAGCGCGGGCTGCTTGGGCGCCAGGTCAGGCAGTCGCCATATGCCAGGTTTCTCCACGTCACGGTTCGCCACCCTCGGTGCCGATCCTGAGCACTGGTGACGCCCCTGCTGCGGCGGGCATCCTGGGGCCTACCGAGCGCGGCGATGACGCCGCAGCGGAACGGAGATGCCCGTGCGCACTCGGATCATCGGCTTGGCCGTCTGGGCGTCGGTCTTGGCAATCCTGCTGTTCGCGGTGCCACTCGGGATCGGGGTTCTCCAGTACGCGCTGCAGATGCAGCGCAGCGACCTGGAGCGGACCGCGGACGGGGTGGCTCTCGCAGTGGCCCGCGACGTCTGGAAGCACGAGGACATCGAGGCCGGCGAAGACATCGACGCCATCGGTCAGCGCGATGACCTCGCAGTTGCCGTCTACGACGAGGACGGTGACCTGCTGGCCGGCACGCGGCTGCTCGACGGGCGTGCGCAGCTGGCCGATGCACTGGACGGCACGGTCAGCAGCGGCACTGACGGTGGGGACCTCGTCGTCGCCGTCCCGGTCACACACGCGGACGAGATCACCGGCGCCGTGGTGGCCACCTCACCACGCACCGCCGTCCTGCCCAGAGTCGCGCTGGTGTGGGGTGGGATGGGGGCGCTCGCGGCTCTTGCGGTGTCCTTCGCGTGGCTGGTGGGACGGCGGCACGCCCGGCGACTGGCCCTTCCGCTGGAAGACCTGGCCGGCGCTGCGCGCCGGCTCGGCGACGGGGACTTCAGCGTCCGCACACGCACCGGCGGCGTCCCGGAGATCGATGAGGTAGGCGCGGCGTTGAACTCCACCGCCGGGCGCCTCGACGACCTCGTCGCCCGGGAGCGGGCCTTCTCCGCCGACGCCTCTCATCAGCTGCGCACCCCCCTCGCGGGCCTGCGATTGCGGCTGGAGGCAGCGCTGGAGCGGCCGGACCGGGATCCTCTGCCCGCCGTCGCCGCCAGCCTGGCTGAAGCCGGGAGGCTCGAGGCCACCATCGAGGAACTGCTGGCCCTCGCGAGGGAACAGCAAGCCGACCGAGCCGGTCCGCTCGACGTGGTCGCGCTTCTGAGCGAGATCTCCCCGGCCTGGCATGAACGTCTGGCGCTGCAGGGACGCGAGCTGGACCTGGCGATCGACCCGGATGTCCCGGACCCGTACGCGCACGCCTCGGCGGCCGCGGTCCGCCAGGTGCTGGCCGTGCTCCTGGACAACGCCACGACGCACGGCGACGGCACGGTGTCGATGACGGTCCGCGAGACGCCCGGAGCCGTAGCCATCGACGTGGCCGACGAGGGCCACGGTGTGCAGGACCCGGCGTCTCTGTTCACACGCCGCGCTGATCGGCGGAACGGCCACGGCATAGGGCTTGCGCTGGCCCGGCGCCTCGCCGAGGCCGAACAAGGGCATCTGGAACTGACCCGGCCAGCGCCGCCGGTGTTCACGCTGCTGATCCCGTGCGCCGACGCCGACCTGGCGGCCCGCAGCCGGGGCCTCCTGTCGACCGACGGGCAGTGTTAGCGCGCCCCACCGCTCTCATCGCACGCGGCGAGCTCCAGGCGGAATCCGTGCGCGCGCACCGTCACGATCCGGGGGATGCGGTCGCCGGCGGCGGCGACCTCGCGGATCTTGCGCCGCAGCGCCGCGACGTGGACGTCCAGGGTCTTGGTCGAGCCGACCCAGTAGGGATCCCACACTTCGGCCATCAGCTGCTTCCGGCTGTGCGCGACCTCCGGGTGCGCGGCCAGCCGCGCCAGCAGATCGAACTCCTTCGGCCGCAGCGCGAGCTCACGACCAGCGACCGTGACCTGGTGCCGGGCCATGTCCACGACCAGGTCTCCTATCGTGAGGACCCTCGATGCGCTCGATTCGGCCTGGATGCGGCGCAGGTGCGCGCGGATGCGCGCGTGGAACTCGGCCAGAGAGACCGACTTGACCAGGTAGTCATCGGCGCCGGCATTCAGCCCCACCACGACGTCCCTCTCCGCAGAGCGAGCCGTCAGCATGACCAACACACAACCGGGTTGGGTACGCCGCAGCTGCCGACACACCTCCAGACCATCGATGTCCGGCAGCCCCAAGTCCAGTAAGACCAGGTCAATGGCACCGGTTGCGGCGCGTTTCAGCGCACCGGCGCCGGTCTGCTCCCACACGACGTCGTAGGCATGGTCACGCAGACTCGAGGTCAGGGCCTCCCCGATCGTCCAGTCGTCCTCGACGAGAAGGATTCGACTCGACATGGCCTCATCGTTGCAGGGACGACAACCGCTGGGGTGCCGGTCAAGGGGGGGAGACGGTCACGCCGCCCGGCGCCCGACCGGGGTCAGGCCCCGCGGTTCGTACACCGCCAGCCCCGTCGCTCCGAGTAGTACGACAAGTGCCGCCGCCGCGTCGACCGCCAACTGGATTCGCATCCCGTCGAGGTCTGCCCCCAAGCTGGCACCGCTGGCAGCAACGGACCCGAGGTGACAGATCGGGCTGGGTGTGCAACACCAGTGGCGCGATCGCCACGACGGTCAGCACCAGCTTCACCACCGGGGGGCTCGGAGTAGTCGTCCGGCTGCACCAGGGAGAGCACATCGACCGAGCGCGACGGCGGCTGCTCGGCTTCATCGCCGACCTGGTCGCCGACGGCGCGCGTGCCGGCGAGGTACGGGGAGACGTCCCGGCCGACGAACTCGCCGGGTACGTGCTGGGTGCGATGTCAGCGGCCGGCCAGATGCACTCGGAAGCGGCCGTACGTCGACTCGTCACGGTGATCGTGGCCGGGCTACGGCCGCCGCGCTGACCGCATGAGGCGGCTGAGCTTCGCTCCCCTGCTCGCCGACCAGCGCCTACACGAGGACCGGCTCGCCGACGACGGTGCGGCGGCGGGCGTCGGATCGGCGGCGGAGCAGCCGGCAATGAGCACAGCCAGGGCGGTCGCGGCGAACTCGGGTGGACCGGGGCGCGGTGCGCGCATAGGAGATCTCCGGTCTGGTGCGCAAGGGCAGGGGGATCGCGCACGCCGCGGCGGGGCGGGTCACGTGTCCGCCCCGCGGGCCAGCCGCCGAGCTCGGTGAGCAGCTGCTGCATCTCTGTGATCCCCGCGTTCTGCGTGTCCCGGATGGACTCGGCCAGCGCGATCGGGTCGGCGTTCCGCCCCTCGGCGGCTTCGGTGGTCGCCATTTCCACCGCACCACGGTGGTGCTCGATCATCATGGTCAGGAACGTCCGGTCGAACTCGGCGCCGGACGCGGCGGCCATGTCCCCCTGTCCATCCCGCCCATGTCACCGTCGTCCATGCCGCCGTCGTCCATGCCGCCCATGCCGTCATCGGAGGGGCTGCTGGAGGCGGCGGCGCCCCAGTCGGCGAGCCAGCCGGACATCGTCTCGACCTCCGGCGCCTGCGGGGTCTCGATGCGCGCGGCGAGGTCCTTCACGCGTGGGTCGGCGGCCCGATCCTCGGCCACCTGCGCCATCGTGATCGCGGACTGGTGGTGCGGGATCATGCCGTTGACGAACTGGACGTCTTGATCGTCGTGGTCGGCCTCGGCACTGGCCGAGGAGCTGGCCGAGCCGCTGCTGCTCAGCATCGAGCCGTGTCCGGCGGGGTCGGAGGAGTCGTCGGCACAGCCGGCGAGCAGCAGAGTGCTGGCGACGAGGGCGCCGGCGAGGCCGGTGAGGCGTGCGGTGGTCTGCGTCATGGTGGTGCGTCTCTCCTGGTGAAGTCGGTACGAAGGCGTGCACGAGCGACCGCCGCCGGGCCAGCCGGAGCCGGGGCGAGGCGGTCGGACGGGTGGGCCTACGTCCGCAGCAGGCAGAGAGCGTGGAGGTCAGGTGGTCGCGACAACGGCAGAGATCCAGCGGCGCGGCTGACGATGCGCGCTGGAGCGGCCAGCGCCCGCGGCACCAGCCGAGAACCGAGTTGAGCGAGCAGGACCGCGAGACCGGCAGCGAGCACAGCCAGGCAGACCGCCCACAGGTGTCCAGGTCCGGGTATCACGTGCCGCCGTGCTCGCTGCTCAGCACGGCACCGGCCAACACCTGGTCGGCGGCGTGCGGGAGAGCAGCGGCCAGTGGGCCGGCGTGGGCGACCGTGGCGTCGGCCTGGTCAGCCGTCGTGGCGGTCACGGCCGTCACGGCGAGGGAGACCACAGGTTCAGCGCCGAGGTGGGCGGCCCCCTCGTGAGCCGAGCTGCACTGCAACCCGTGCACGAACAGGACCGCGAACAACAGCAGCACCGCCGTCCGGCTTCGCCCGGTCATGCCCACCCGCTCTCTCGAGGCTACGAGGCCTCCGCAGCGTCCGTCGCGGAGGCCTCGTCGCCCCTGTCGCACCGTCAGCGAGACACCGGCTCCGGCTCGGGGGCCGTGGCCGTCTCGGCCGCGGGCGTCTCGGGCGCGGCGGGCAACCGCAGGCGCTTGAGCAGCAGCGCGTTGACCGCGACCAGGAACGACGACCCGGACATCGACAGCGCGGCGATCTCCGGCCGCAGCACGAGGCCGAACGCGGGCTCGAACACGCCGGCGGCGATCGGCAGGGCGATGGCGTTGTAGCCGATGGCCCAGCCGAGGTTCTGCCGCATCTTGCGCAGCGTGCCGCGGCCGATGGTCAGCGCGGTGGGGACGTCGAGCGGGTCGGAGCGCATGAGCACGACGTCGGCGGTCTCGATGGCGACGTCGGTGCCGGCGCCGATGGCGGTGCCGAGGTCGGCCGTCGCGAGTGCGGGGGCGTCGTTGACCCCGTCGCCGACCATCGCGACCCGCTTGCCGGCTCGCTGCAGCTCGGTGATCTTCGCGGCCTTGTCGCCGGGGAAGACGTCGGCGATGACGGTGTCGATGCCGAGCTGGGCGGCGATGCGTCGGGCGGTGGCCTCGTTGTCGCCGCTGAGCATGACGACCTCGACGCCGGCCTCGTGCAGCGCGGCCACCGCGGCCGCCGAGGTCTCCCGGGGGGCGTCGGCCAGGGCGATGATCGCGGCGGCGCGGCCGTCGACAGCGACCAGGACGGCGGTGCGGCCGCTGCCGGCCAGCTCGTCCCTGCGGGCGCCGAGGGTCCCGAGGTCGATCCCCTCGTCGGCCATCAGCTTGGCGTTGCCAACCAGGACCCGACGTCCCGCGACCTCGGCAGACGCTCCGTGGCCGGGGACGTTGCGGAACCCGGTGGCGGTCAGCGCCGGCACGCCGAGGTCGTCGGCGTACCGGGCGACGGCGGCGGCCAGCGGGTGCTCGGACTCCCGCTCCACGGCGGCGGCCAGCGCCAGGACGTCCTCGCGGAGCATCCCGTCGACGACGACGTCGGTGACCTCCGGCTCGCCCTTCGTCAGGGTGCCGGTCTTGTCCATCACGACGGTGTCGATGCGGGCGGAGGTCTCCAGCGCGGTGGCGTTCTTGAACAGGACGCCGCGCCGGGCCCCGAGACCGGTGCCGACCATGATCGCCGTGGGCGTGGCCAGGCCGAGGGCGTCGGGGCAGGTGATGACGACGACGGTGATCGCGAACAGCATGGCCGTGGCGAACGAGGCGCCGGCCAGCAGCCACACCGCGAGGGTGAGTCCGCCGCCGAGGAGGGCGACGAGCACGAGCCAGAACGCGGCCCGGTCGGCCAGTCGCTGGCCGGGCGCCTTTGAGTTCTGCGCCTCCTGCACCATCTGGACGATCTGGGCCAGGGCGGTGTCGGATCCGACCTTCGTGGCCCGCACCCGCAGCGTGCCGGTGGTGTTGACCGAGGCGCCGATGACCTCGTCGCCGGGTGCCTTGTGCACCGGCAGGCTCTCGCCGGTGACCATCGACTCGTCGACCTCGGAGTCGCCGTCCTCGACCGTCCCGTCGACGGGGATCTTGGCGCCGGGGCGGACCAGCAGGAGGTCTGCGACGACGACCTCGGCGGTGGGCACCTCGACCGGCTGCCCGTCGTGCAGCACCACCGCGCGTGGCGGCGCGAGCTCGAGCAGGGTGCGGATGGCGTCGTTGGCGCCGCCGCGGGCGCGCATCTCGAACCAGTGCCCGAGCAGCACGAACGCGGTCAGCACGGTGGCGGCCTCGTAGAAGACCTCGCCGCCCCCGGTGAGGGTGATCACCAGGCTGTAGATCCAGCCGGTGCCGACCGCGACGGCGACCAGCACCATCATGTCCAGCGTCCTGGCCCGCAGCGCCCGCCAGGCGCCGTCGAAGAAGATCCAGGCCGACCAGAAGACCACCGGCAGCGAGAGGATCAGCGAGAAGACGTCGTCGCGCAGGCCGAACGGCGCGGGCGCGGTGAATCCGAGGACCTCCCGGCCGATCGGCGACCACAGCAGGATGGGGATCGACAGCAGCGCCGCCACCAAGAACCGGTTGCGCATGTCGCGGACCATGTCGTCCATCGACATGCCGGCGTGGTGTCCACCGTGGCCCGTCGCCTCCTGCGGGGTCATGCCGGCGTGACCGCCGTGGCTCGCCTCGTGACCGCCGTGCTCGCGGGTCGCTCCCCCGGTGTCCACGTCCGGCTGGTGGCCGTCGTGGTGTCCCGTCGGGCCGGGCGGCGGCTCGGCCGCTGGATCGCACACGTGCCGGGGCACCGACTGCCCAGCGCAGTGGTAGCCGCAGTCGCGGATCCAGGCGGTGAGGTCGGCCACCGAGGTCCGCGTGGGGTCGTAGGTGACCGTCGCGGTCTGGCCGACAGGGTTGGCCTCGGCGCCCAGCACGCCGGGGCGTCGGCCGAGCACGCGTTCCACCGTCGCCTTCTCCGACGCCCAGTGCACACCGGCGACCTCCAGCACGGCGGTCGTCTGCTGCGTTGCCATGACCCTCTCCTCCCTCGAGCCTGTGCGGCCGGGTCGGCCCTTCCTTGTGTGGGATCGCTGTCGGTGCCGGTGGTCACCGCGCCACGGCGGTCGCCGGGGGCGAGCTGACGGCGTCAGCGCCGCCGGGGCGCTCGGCGGCCGGCGCCGGGCCGTTGGCGCTGCGGAAGCGCCGCAGTCGCAGGCTGTTGGAGACGACGAACACCGAGGAGAACGCCATCGCGGCCCCGGCCAGCATCGGGTTGAGCAGGCCGGCGGCGGCCAGCGGCAGGGCGGCGACGTTGTAGGCGAAGGCCCAGAACAGGTTGCCCTTGATGGTCCCCAGCGTCCTGCGGGACAGCCGGATGGCATCCGCGGCGGCGCGCAGGTCACCGCGCACCAGGGTGAGGTCGCTGGCCTCGATGGCCACGTCGGTGCCGGTGCCCATCGCCAGGCCGAGATCGGCCTGGGCGAGTGCGGCGGCGTCGTTCACGCCGTCGCCGACCATCGCCACGACCTTGTCCTCGCCCTGCAGCCGCTGGACGACGTCGACCTTGTCGGCGGGCAGCACCTCCGGGATGACCTCGTCGATGCCCACCTGGGTGGCCACCGAGCGGGCGACGGTGGCGTTGTCGCCGGTCAGCAGCACCGGTGTCAGGCCCAGGCCCCGCAGCTGGCCGATGGCCTCGGCGGAGGTCTCCTTGATGGCGTCGGCGACCACCAGGACGCCGCGGGCGGCGCCGTCCCAGCCGACCGCGACCGCGGTCTTGCCCTCGGCCTCGGCCGCCGCCTTCGCCCGCTCCAGCTCGGGGCTGAGGCGCACCGACCAGCCCTCGAGGAGCCGGGTGCGGCCCACGAGCACCGCGTGCCCGTCGACGACGCCCTGCACGCCGAGGCCCTCGACGTTGGCGAAGCCCTCGACCGGCGGCAGGGTGCCGACCTGGTCCGTGGCGCCCTTCGCGATGGCCCGGGCGATCGGGTGCTCGGAGGCGTCCTCCAGCGCGCCGGCCAGGCGCAGCACCCGCTTGCGGTCCTCGCCGGGGGCGACGACGTCGAGCAGGGTCATCCGGCCGGTGGTGACGGTGCCGGTCTTGTCCAGCACGACGGTGTCGACCCGACGGGTGTTCTCCAGCACCTCGGGGCCCTTGATCAGGATGCCGAGCTGGGCGCCGCGGCCGGTGCCGACCATCAACGCCGTCGGGGTGGCCAGGCCCAGCGCGCAGGGGCAGGCGATGATCAGCACGGCGACCGCGGCGGTGAAGGCGGCGGCCAGCCCGCCGCCGGTGCCCAGCCAGAAGCCGAGGGTGCCCACGGCCAGGGCGATGACGATCGGGACGAAGATGCCCGAGACGCGGTCGGCCAGGCGCTGCACCTCGGCCTTGCCGTTCTGGGCGTCCTCGACCAGCCGGGCCATCTGCGCCAGCTGGGTGTCGGCGCCGATGCGGGTGGCGCGGACGACGAGCCGGCCGCCGGCGTTGACGGTGGCGCCGACGACGGCGTCGCCGGGGCCGACCTCGACCGGCACGGACTCGCCGGTGAGCATCGAGGCGTCCACCGCCGAGGAGCCCTCGGCGATCACGCCGTCGGTGGCGACCTTCTCGCCGGGGCGCACGACGAACAGGTCACCGACGGCCAACTGATCAACCGGGATGCGCTGCTCGTGCCCGCCGCGCAGCACCGAGACCTCCTTCGCGCCCAGCTCGAGCAGCGAACGCAGAGCGGCGCCGGCGCGGCGCTTGGAGCGGGCCTCGAAGTAGCGCCCGGCGAGGATGAAGGTGGTCACCCCGGCGGCGGCCTCGAGGTAGATGTTCCCCGAGCCGTCGGTACGGGCGATGGTCAGCTCGAACGGGTGGGTCATGCCCGGCTCGCCGGCGGTGCCGAGGAACAACGCGTACAGCGACCAGGCCAGCGCGGCGATGGTGCCCATCGAGATGAGCGTGTCCATCGTGGACGCGCCGTGGCGCAGGTTGGTCCACGCAGCCTTGTGGAACGGCCACGCGCCCCAGACGACCACCGGCGCGGCCAGAGTGAGCGACAACCACTGCCAGTAGGCGAACTGCAGCGCGGGGATCATCGCCATCGCCACGACCGGGACGGTGAGAACCGCGGAGACGAGCAGCCGCTGGCGCAGGCCGCGGACGTGGTCGTCGGCCTCCGTCACCGGCCGCCCTTCCTCGGCGTCGGCCTTCGGGGGCTCGGGCAAGTGCGCGGTGTAGCCAGTGTGCTCGACGGTCGCGACCAGATCCTCGGGGGTCACGCTGCCGGTGAAGCTGACCTTCGCCTTCTCGGTGGCGTAGTTGACCGTGGCGGTGACGCCGTCGAGCTCGTTCAGCTTCTTCTCGATGCGCGCGGCGCACGAGGCGCAGGTCATCCCCCCGATCGCCAGCTCGACCTGGCTGTCCCCGGCCGCGGCCGGTGGGATCGTGCGCTCAGTCGCGGAGCTCATCGTCTTCTTCCTTCGAGGCTGCTCGGGATGGGGTCGGGAGTGCGTCGCCTCAGCCGTGGCTGTGGCCGTCGTCGACGTGGCCGCCGCCGTCGGCCGGGCCCGGAGTCACCGTGCCGCCGGCGCCGGTATCCGCGGTGGTCTCCCCCGCGCGGACGGTGAACTCGGCCGTGCGCACCACGTCGCCGTGCTGGAAGTCCAGGAACAGCCGGTAGTCCCCGCCCGAGGGGGCGGTGGCGGAGAAGGTGATGTCCGGGCCGGGTGCGGTGGTGCCGTCGCCGGGCTCGCCGGCCGGGTGCACGTGGAGGTAGGCCAGGTCACCGTCGCGGAGGGCGACCAGGTGCCCGTAGGCCGCCAGGTAGGGCTGCAGGTCGGTGACCGGCTGCCCGTCCCGGCTGACCGACAGGGTCAGCTCCGACTCCTGACCAGGGACCAGCTGCCCGTCGAGGGTGACGGTGTACCCGTCGACCTCGGCCGTGGTCGACGGCTCGGGGAGCGGCTGCGGGACGTGGTCGCCGGCGACGGCGACGTCGGTGCCCAGGACGACCGCGGGGTCCTCACCGGCGGGGTCGAAGTCGGCGAACAGCCGCCAGGTGCCGGCGGTCAGGTCCAACGGGATCGACCAGGTGCCGTCGGCGGACAGCTCCGGGTGCACGTGCTGGAAGCCGGTCAGGTCCCGGCGCACCGCAATGAGGTGCAGGTCCTCGTCGTGGGCGGTGTCGTAGGCGGTCACGGGCTGCCCGTCGGGGCCGAGGACCCGGAAGGACACCGGGGTGGCCGCGCCGGCCGGCACGGAACCGGCGGCGTCGAGGGTGTAGCCGTTCTCGGAGACCTGCAGGCCGCCGGGCAGGCGGGTGCCGGCGGCGGAGGCCTGTCCGCTGGTGTCCAGCGGGGACTCCGCGAGCGTCTCGCCGTGGGGAGCGGTGTCGTGGCCGGCCGTGTCGTCGGCGGCCGCGCCGACAGGACCGACCACCGAACCGAGGCCGGTGGCCGCACCGAAGACGGCCGCCAGCCCGAGTGTGTAGGCGCCGAGCTTGGCGGGGGTGTTCATCGCAGGTCCTCCGGGTCAGGAGCGGACGAGGCGGGCGATCGCCTCGGAGGCCTCACGGACCTTCGCGTCGGCCTCCGGGCCGCCCTTCTGCGCGGCGTCGACCACGCAGCCGGCCAGGTGCTCGTCGAGCAGGCCGAGGGAGAACGACTGCAGGGCGCGGGTCGCCGCCGACACCTGGGTCAGGATGTCGATGCAGTACTTGTCGTCCTCGACCATGCGCTGCAGGCCGCGGATCTGGCCCTCGATGCGGCGCAGCCGCTTGAGGTGCTCTTCCTTGTCGTGGCTGTAGCCGGCCATGTCTGTCGGTCTCCTCGTGAGGTGGACGGATGGGGAGGCGGGGCGCCGGGCGGAGCGGCGCCCCGCCGGGGATGCCGGTCAGCCGGCGACGACCTCGTAGCCCGCCTCGTCCACAGCGGCAGCCACCGCCGCGTCGGACACGGGACCAGCGCTGCGGACGGTGACGCGGCCGCCGGCCACGTCGACGTCCACGTCGGTGACGCCCGGGATCTTGGTGACCTCCTCGGTCACCGCGCCGGCGCAGTGCCCACAGGTCATCCCTCGGACGGTGTACTCGGTGCTCGTCACGACACCTCTCCTCTCACGGGTACCCCCTACTGGTACCGGGTACCACTGATACCCCCTGGCGGTACATTCCGCAAGCGATCGGCCTGTGGTGGCGCTCTCCGACTGGGCTGACCGCGGTTGGCCGAGCACCCCGTGCCTGTGCCGGGTCGTGCACCCCGGGTCGGCAAGCTCCTCTCGGCGTGAGCAGGTACGTGTCGAGGCCCTGGACCGATGTGGCCCAGGGCCTCGACGAGTCCACCGATTCGGGCAGCCCACGGAGCTCCGACGGTCAGAGCCAGGCGAGGAGCTGCCTCTGGGTCGCCGCCGTCCCTGGTGCAGCCGTTCACCCGGCTGCGGCCACGGAGCGACGGGTGGCGCGGCGGACCGCGGCGAGGGTGAGCGCGACGGCGGCGAGGGTGAGCGGCCAGCCGAGCAGCAGCTTGCCGACGGCCAGCAGACCGGGGAGGTCCTCGCGGTACAGGAACGCCTGCACGCCGGCGCGGACGCCGAACACCGCCGACCAGCCGAAGGTCGCCAGGACGAACATCCGGCGCAGGCGCTCGTCGTCGCGCCAGTCGCGTCGCCGGTAGAGCAGGCCGTGGATCGTGCCCACCAGCGGATAACCGATCAGGGCGGAGCCGGCGAAGACGAGCCCGTAGGCCGCGTCGACCAGGATGCCGGGAAGGAAGAACCCGCGCGCCTCGCCAGAAGTGGCGGCGAAGAGCACGGCGATGGTGAGGCCGGCCAGGCCGGCGATGGCCTGCCGCAGTGACTCCTTGCGGATCAGCCGCAGCGCGACGATCCCCAGGCCGGTCGCGGCGGCCGCGCCGATCGCCGCGGCAAGGGCCGTCGGCCGGTTGGTCTGCGCGCCGGCGACGGCGTTGACGGCGACGAAGACCAGCGGGGGCAGGCCACCGTCGATGAGACCGCGGATGCCGCCGAGCGCGGGCGGAAGACCGGTGGCGGGTGCGGCCGGCTGGTCGGCCCGACCGGCGGGCGACGTCGTCGCGGGGCGGGGGGCGGTGTCGGTGAGAGTCATCGGTGCCTTCTCTCCGGCCGAGGCCAGTGGTGGGATGTCCCCACAGTCGCCGGGCGGACTGTCGTGGCGCTGTCCACCCGCTTGCGCCACCCGTGTCAGGCGCCGGCCCGGGTGAGCCGCTTGGGCTTCGCGGCGATCACCGGCGCCAGCAGGCCGATCGCGCCGCGCATGGCGCGCGGCAGCGGCGGGATGTGCGCCCAGTCGATGCCGTCGAACGGCGGCTGCGGGTCGTAGTCGAGCGCCAGCTGCACCCGCCGGGCGGTGGGCTCGTCGGTCAGCTGGGCGACCAGGTGCAGCGCCCAGTCGATGCCGGCGGACACCCCGGCGGACATGGTGACGTCGCCGTCCTCGATCCACCGCCGCCGGTGATACGTGGCCCCCAGCGATTGCAGCACGCCGGCGAAGAACCAGTTGGTGGTGGCCTGACGGCCCTGGAGCAGGCCGACGGCGCCGAGGATGAGCGAGCCGGTGCAGACCGAGCCGACGACGTCGGCGGAGGCAGCGGCGCTGCGCACGTAGGCGCGCACCCCGGGGTCGCTCATCGCGCGGATGGTGCCGATCCGTCCGCCGGGGACGACGAGCACGTCCGGGTGCGGGACCTCGGCGAAGGTGCGGTCGGCGACCAACTGGAGCGGGAGGTCGGTGGCCATCGGCCCGGTGTGCGCGCCGACGACCACGACGCGGTACCGCGGGGCGAAGCGCTGCAGCTCGGTGAGCACCTGCAGCGGGCCGACCAGGTCCAGGGCGGTCAACCCGGGGTAGAGCACGACGGCGATGGTCTTCCCGTCGGTGTCGGGGACGGTCATGGCGCTCACCTCTCCTCTGCCGGAACGTCGGTGTGGGCGGCGCGCGGGGTGCGCAGCATCGCGGCCAGCCCGGGATCGCCGCGGTCCGGGCCGAGGGGGCCGAGCGGCGGCTCGGGGTCGTACTCCATGAACAGCTGCGCCAAGGCAGCGGCCGAGCGGCTCTTCAGCCGGGCCAGCAGGGCCAGCATCATGTCGATGCCGGCCCCACCGCCGGCGGCAGTGAGGAACCGGCCGTCCTCCACCCAGCGCTCCCGCGCCCAGGTGACGTCGAAGCGCCTGAGCTCGTCGGCGTAGGCCCAGTGGGCCGCCACGCGGCGGCCGGTGACCAGGCCGGCGGCGGCGAGGATCAGGGCGCCGTTGCCGGTGGCGCCCACGATCTGCGCTTTCTCCGCCGCGGAGCGGACGTAGCCGAGCAGCGCCTCGTCGGCCATCGCCGCGACCGTGGCCGGGCCGCCGCCAGCGATGATCACCGCGTAGGGCGCGGGCACCTCGGCGAACGTCGCGGCCGGGACGACCTGGAGGGCGGTGTCGGTGGGCAGCCGGTCGGTGCGCTCGCCGACGACGACGGTGCGGTAGGCGGTGCCGGTCAGGTTGCGCAGCACGGTGAGCGGTCCGACCACGTCCAGCGGCGTCACACCGGGGTACACCGGGAAGGCCAGCAGCTGCCTCTCCCGGCGCCGGGCCCGGGCGGTCACGACGTCGCCCCTCGGGTGACGGTGAAGCTGAACACCATCCCGCTGTGCAGGTGCTCGGCGATGTGGCAGTGGGCCATCCACGTGCCTTCGTGGGTGACGTCCAAGAGCAGGTCGACGGTCTGCCCGGTGAGGATGAGCACGGTGTCCTTCCACACCAGGTTGGGCTCGGGGGCCCCGTCCCGCGCGAGCACGAGGAAGCGGCCGGCGCCGTGGATGTGGAGCGGGTGGTGCATCGGGTGGTCGGAGTCCGTCTCGTTGACCACCCGGAGCTTGACCCGCTGCCCGACGGTGAACCGCCAGTCGGCCGGGGGTGAGTTCTGGCCGCCGGTGCGGTCCAGCAGCTGCCAGCGCATGTTGGCGGAGGTCATGGCGCGGTTCATCTCGACCATGTGGTCTTCCCACTCGATCCGGTCGCCGGCGCCGTCCTGCACGCCCGACATGTCATGGCTCACCGGCATCTCGTGGCCGACACCCATGTCGTGGTCGTGGCCCATGTTCATGGGGTCGCCCATGTCCATGCCGTGGCCCGTGTCCATCGCGGCGACGATGGCGAGGACCTTGTCCGGCGGCGCGGCCAGCCACCGGCCCAACTGTCGTCGTTCTGCGGCGAGCTCCGGGGCGGCTCCGAGCCGCTCGAACGCCTGCCGCAGCGGCGGCTCCGCGGCCTGCTCGGTGACGGTGATCGCGGCCAGCGGATAGGTGCGGTCGGGTGTGCGGTGCTCGAGGGTGTACCGGCCCGGCCGGTAGATGAGCACGTCGACCACCGCGCGTTCGGAGGGGGCGAGCACCACGTCGCCGATGAACTGCTCGTGCTCGACCCGGCCGTTGTCGCCGCCGATGAGCTTCATCCGCGCCCCGGGCAGGGCCACCCGGAACACGCGGCTGTTGGCGGTGTTGACCAGCCACAACCGCAGCACCTCACCGGCGTGCGCGGTCAGCGCCAGGTCCGTCTCGCCGCCGACGAGCAGCACGTTGCCGTAGCGGCCCATCGCCGCGTAGTCCGTCTCGCTGCGGCTGAACGGCGCGATTGCGTCGTCCCCGAGCAGCACGTCGTCGAGGGTGAGCACGACGTCGCGGTGGGCGGGAGGCCAGTGGTCCGGCTCGGCCGGGTCGACCAGGATGGTGCCGTAGAGGCCCATCTCCTGCGTGTAGTCCTCGCGGACGTGCGGGTGGTACCAGAACAGCCCGGCGTCGACGAGGGGCAGACGGTAGGTGAACTCACCGCCGGGCGGGATCGGCGCCTGTGTCGTCCCTGGCACCCCGTCCTGGCTGTTGTCCAGCCGGAGCCCGTGCCAGTGCACGGTCGTCTCCAGATCGGTGTCGTTGGTGACGTGCACGACGATCTGCGAGCCCTGCCGCACCCGCAGCGTCGGCCCGGGGACCGAGCCGTTGTAGGCGAGCATCCGCACCGTGGTCCCGGCCAGCTGCTCGGCGATCGGGCCGAGGCGGAGCTCGAGCGTGTCGCCGTCGGCGAGATCCCGAACCTGCGGGCTCGTGGCCTCGGGCAGGCCGGTGGTGTCGGTGGAGAAGAAGGTGTCCACGGGACGTCCTCCTGTTCGGATGGTGCCGGGCAGCGGGGTGCCGTCGGCGGGCGGGTCGGTGGCCGGGGCGACGGCGAAACCGGCGGCGGTGACGGCCGCGGTGATCGCGGCGGGATCGGCGGGGCCGGTCACCTGCACGGTGCGGGTGGCCAGGTCGGCCTGGAGGGTCTGCACGCCGGGGACGTCGCTGATCGAGGCGCTGATCGCGCGGACGTCCGGCCGTGCGGTCATCGCCGGCACGCGGACGGTGATCATGGCGTCTCCTTCGACGAGTGGGATGGCTCCACGGTGGCGGCGTGCGCTGTCCGTCCGCTGTCGGTTCGCTGACCGCGCCGAGCCGGCCGATGGCTCGTTGTCTCGGCTTCGGTGGGAGGGCCAGAATCGGCGCCTCGGCAGACGGACCCGTTCCAGGAGGGCGTCGCATGGAGATCCGCGTCCTGGGGCCGGTCGAGGTGGTCGTCGACGGGCAGCGACGATCGCTGCCCGGTGGTGGTGAGCGGGAGCTGCTGGCGCTGCTGGCGCTCTCGGCCGGGCGGGTGGTCTCCGTCCCGGCCCTCGTCGACGCCCTGTGGGACGAGACACTGCCGGCCAACCCGGCGAACGCGCTGCAGGTGCGGGTGTCCAAGCTCCGCCGCGCGCTGACCGCGGCCGGCGCGCCGAGCACCGTGGTGGCCACCCGCCCACCCGGCTACCTGCTCGACATCGCCCGCGACCGGGTCGACGCCCTGCGCTTCACCGACCGGGTGGCGGCCGCCCGCGCCACCACCGACGCCGATCCGGCCGACGCCGCCGAGCGGTACCGGGAGGCGCTGCGGGAGTGGCACGGTCAGGCGCTGGCCGAGTTCGCCGACGCCGCGTGGGCCGGCCCGGCGGCGGCCCGGCTGAGCGAGCTGCGGCTGGCGGCCCGGGAGGAGCTGATCGACCTGGAGCTCGCGGCCGGCCGGCACACCGAGGTGCTCGGTGACCTGGAGGAGCTCAGCGCCGCCCATCCGCTGCGCGAGCGGCTGCACGCCCGCCTCATGCTGGCGCTCTACCGAGCCGGACGACAGGCCGACGCGCTCGCCGCCTACCAGCGGGCCCGCGACGTCCTCGACGCCGAACTCGGCTTGGAGCCCGGCGCCGAGCTGCGCGTCCTGCAGGAGGCGATCCTCCAGCAGCGACCCGACCTGCAGGCGCCCGCGCGGACCGTCCCCGTCCACACGGCGGCCATCCCCAGCCCGGAGCCGGCCCGGCATCGACTGCCGGTGCGGTTGACGTCGTTCCTCGGACGCGAGACCGACCTGCAGCGGGTGGGCGGGCTGCTGCAGGCGGCGCGGCTGGTCACCGTGACCGGTCCTGGCGGCGTCGGGAAGACCAGCCTCGCCCTGGAGGTCGCCCGCGCCGCCGCGGAGCGCTTCCGCCACGGGGTCGGGCTCGTCCGGCTGGCCGGCGTGACCGACCCGGCGCAGGTGCCGTCGGCTGCGCTCGCCGCGCTGGACGTCCGCGACGTGGCGACGGCGACGGCAGAGGACCAGCTGCTCGGTCACCTGCGCGACCGTGCGGTGCTGCTGGTGCTGGACAACTGCGAGCACCTCGCCGACGCCTGCGCAGTGCTCGCCGAGCGGATCCTGGAGTCCTGCCCCGACGTGCGGCTGCTGGCCACCAGCCGCGAACCGCTCGCCGCCCGCGGCGAGGTGCAGTACGCCGTCGACCCGCTGCCGGTCCCCGCGGCGACCGCCTCTGCGGCAGAGCTGACGGCCAGCGCCGCGGCCCAGCTCTTCCTCGACCGGGTCCTCGCCGCCTTGCCGGACCTCGCCATCGGCGACGAGGCCGACGCCGCCGCTGTCGCGGACATCTGCCGTCACCTCGACGGGATGCCACTGGCGATCGAACTCGCCGCCGCACGGGTGGCTGCGCTCCCGGTCGGCGAGCTGGCCCGGCGGATGGGTGACCGCTTCGCCCTGCTCACCACCGGCCCCCGCACCGCGGAGGCGCGGCAGCGCACCCTGCGGGCCACCGTGGACTGGAGCTACCAGCTGCTCACCGAACCCGAGCGGGTGCTGCTGCGCCGACTGTCGGTGTTCCGCGGCAGCTGGACCCTGGAGGCCATGCAGGCCGTCGTCGGAGGCGAGCCGCTGGAACCGGCGACGGTCGTGGACCTGCTCGGTCGACTGGTCGACCGGTCCCTGGTCGTGGTGGACCGCGCCACCTCGGATCCGGCCGCCGGGCCGCGCTACCACCTCCTGGAGACCATCCGGCAGTACGCCGCCGAGCGGCTCACCGAGGCCGGTGAGTGGGACGCGATCGCCCGCGCGCACGTCGGCTACCTGACCGGGCTGGCCGAGCAGGCCGAGGCCGACCTGCGCGGCGACGGACAGGCTCGCTGGCTGCCGCGGCTGGCACTTGAGCGCGACGACGTCGACGCCGCCCTGGCCTGGTGCACCGAGCACGCCACCGAGGAGCCCGACGCGGGGCTGCGGCTGGTCGCCTCCCTCGGCTGGTACTGGTACTTCGCCACGCGTCCGGACGGCGGTCGGCGGGTCGCCGCGATGCTGGACGCCGCCCCAGGCGGCTCGTCCCCGGCCCGGGCGCGGGCGCTGCAGGCGCTGGCCGTCGCCGCCCGGCCCGGGGCCTGCATCGTCCATCCCAACCCGGACTGTGCCGCCGCGGCCGCGGCCAGCCGGACCCTGTTCGCCGAACTCGGTGAGCAGCTCCGTACCGCACTGTCGGACACCCTGCTCGCCGTCGAGGCCATCGGCAGCAACGACCCGACCGGGGCCTTCGGACTGCTGGAACAGGCTGATCGACACTTCGCCCGGGCCGGTGACGCCTGGTGTGCGGCGCTGGCCGACTTCGTCCGGCTGGAGCTGCACGCCGGTACGGGTGACCTGGCCGAGGCCACCGCCCTCGGTCACCGGGCGCTGCTGGCCTTCCGGGCACTCGGCGACCAGTGGGGGGTCTCGGCCATCCAGTTCCACCTCGGCATGGCCCTGCACCGCGCCGGCCGGCTGGAGGAGGCCCTGGACATGTACGAGGGCGCGCTGGCCAGCGTCCGCGACGTCGGCCCGGCGAACACCGTCCAGTACGCCCTCGCCGGCGCCGGCCACGTCACCCTGCTGCTCGGCGACCTCGACCGGGCCGCACAGCTGTTCGCCGACTCCCACGCCGTCGCCCGCGGGCTCGGCGCCGACGCCAATCCACGCGCCGCAGTGGGCGAGGGACTGCTGGCCCGCGAGCGCGGCGACCTGGCCGCCGCGCGGGAGCGCTTCACGGTCGGGCAGCAGCTGTTGTCCGGGCTGACCGAGCCGGAGTGGACCGCCGTCGCCCTGGTCGGTCTGGGTCACCTGGCCGAGAACGAGGGTGACCTCGACACGGCCGTGTTCTTCCACCGCCGGGCGTGGTTGATCGCGCCCGGACACGCCGCCGCCCTGGAGGGCCTGGCGTGCGTGGCTGCCGCCCGCGCGGACGCCGAGGCCGCGGCCCGCCTCCTGGGCGCGGCCAGCGAGTGGCGTCGGCGGCGGCACCGGCCCGCCGCCCGGCTCGAGCGGGCCGACGCCGAACGGGCGGAACGGGCTGCGGGCGCGTTGCTGGGCGCGGACGACTTCGATGCGGCGTATCGGGCCGGTGCCACCCGACCCGATGCCGTCGTCAGCTCCGTAGCGGACCTCGCCGCTCAGCGCTGACAGCAGCGTCGAGCAAGGGGATGGACAGCGTTGCGACATCGGCCGCTCGCAGGCTGAGGATGCGGCCGCCCAGGAACGCGCCAGCGACCGGTCGCCGCGCCGCGTCCACTGACCCGACGCGCCGACGTCCTCCGGGCCGCCGCTCGGAGAAGGGAGCCTGTCATGCGACCCACCGCGACCACCCCCGACTCAGCTGTCGACCTGAGCGCCGTACAGGGACTGCTGGCCGGGGGAAGACTGCGGATCGAGCAGCTGATGGACGCCGAGCTGCACCAGGGACAGGTACTGAACGTGCCACGGGTCGAGCTGGCCCCTGGAGTGGTGGAGCCCGCGCACGTCCATCCGGGGGCCGGGGGGGTCTTCGGCGTCGCCGGCCGCGGCTTCGTGGAGATGGACCACACCGACCGCGTGCCGCTGGCGCCGGGCGCGTTCGTCCACGTCGAGCAGGGGACGGTGAAGGCGCTGGGCAACAACGGGTCAGGCCCTCTCGTCGTCCTGGCGGTGCTCGTGCTCGACGGGGACCAGCCACCCCTGACCGTCGCGCAGTAGCGCGAGGGACGTCATTGGCAGCGCAATCGGCCGCCGTTCTGCGCCACTGTCCACCTGTCGGCCCCGGGCCCATCGCCGTGGCCATGAAGGCCGGCTCTCCCTTCCCAGGGTGAGCACGCCGCACCGGCGAGCCGCCGGCGCTTCGCCCCGGCGACGAACCTGGTGGAACTGCCGGTCCGAGTGGCGCGCCCGTCACCCATCCTCAGGCCCAGCCGCCATCCCTCCGCACACGAGGCCGCACGATGACCACCACCGAACCGACCGCCACCGAGGCCGTGTCCACCACCGACCGCGGATCCCGCCGCCGCCTCATCCGCCGGATCATCGCCGGGTCGCTGGGAACCGGGGCGGTCCTCGCCGCCGTCCTCACGCTGGGCGTCTTCGCCGGCGGACCCGAGCCCGTGATCACCGGGGCGGCCCTGCTCGGCTTCGCGGTCGGTTGGGCGATGCTCGCGGTGCTGTCGGCTCGGATGACCGACCAGCCGCAGCAGTCGAGCCGTATCCGCAGCACGCTGGTGTTCGTCGATGCCGGCGACGGCAACTGGCTTCTCTGCCACGAACACCACTCACCATTCGCGACCAGCGCGTAGGCCACCTGGGCGCACGGGATGTCGGCGGACCGGTGGCCGTCGCCGCCGTCGAGGCGTTCCATGCGGGTCGAATCGCATTCCGAGATGGACTGAACCGCGTTCTGAGTACTGGGCCGGCGCCGCACAGCGACACGGCGAGGCGCACATCGACCGAGTTGTTCCCGTACGCCCACGCCGGCGGGACATGGGAACGAGTACAGCGAGGACGCCGGGGCACCTCCGCGGCCTGGGCTCCGTGGTGACCCCAGCGCCGGCCCGCTCCGTGGTGTGTGGACGCTCCTCCGGTCACTGCTCCCGCTGCCGCGCCGGACGTCGAACGCCGATCGGAGGACCCAACGGGTCCGGATGTGGCTGTCGGCGAGGCCGTGACGTCCTACGGCTTGATGTTCTGGTTGTTTCGAAACACGTTGTCCGGGTCGTACCGGCGCTTCAGGTCAGTCAGCCGCGCGAGGTGATGGCCGTAGGCGGCGCGGACCCGTTCCTCGCCCTCCTCGCTGAGGTAGTTCACGTACACGTCTCCCGTCGAGTAGGGCTGCATGGCTTCCCAGAACCTGCGAGCCCAGTCGATGTGTGCCTCCTGCTCGTCGGGTCGCGACCAGACGGCGGCGATGATCAGGTCGTAGGCCGCGTCGCGGTGCCCGAACGCGGTGGCGTCGTCGGGAACCCGGGCGACGGCACCGCCGAACTGGTCGACGATCACCATCGGCCGCGGCGAGGGCGCATCGGCCATGAAGGCGATCATCGTGTCGATCGCCTCGTCGCTCAGTTCGGCGAGGTTGCTGGACTTCCAGTAGTTGAGCAGGCCGAACGGGAAGTCCGCGTCATAGGCCTGCTGCACGTCGCAGTAGCTCATCGGTTCGATGGCGACCTCGATCGGCGCCCCGAACTCGCGGATCGGACGCAGGATCTCCTCCGCGGCCTCCAGCGCTCCGACGTAGACCACGAAGATCAGTACAGCCCGCTGTCCGTCGGGAAGCGTCGCCAGCCCGAGCTCGACGAACAGGTCGTCCGGTGCCGACTGCGAGAACTCGCGGTAGAACCTGCAGACATCCCGGGCCGCGCTGAAGGGATGCACCGCCGGACCGGCGACCACCTGCCCGACGGGGTGCAGCCGGTACTCGAACGACGTGACGATCCCGAAGTTGCCGCCCCCACCGCGCAGTCCCCAGAACAGGTCGGCGTTCTCGCTCGCACTCGCGGTCAGGAACCGCCCGTCGGCGGTGACGACGTCGGCCGACAGCAGGTTGTCGCATGCCAGTCCGTGCTTGCGCTGCAGCCAGCCGATGCCCCCGCCCAGCGTGAGCCCCGCGATACCCGTGGTGGACACCGCCCCGCCCGTGGTGGCCAGACCGAACGCCTGGGTCTCCCGGTCGAACTCACCCCACGTCAGGCCTGCCTGCGCCTGAGCGACCCGCCGTACCGGATCCACGCGCATGCCCTTCATCGACGCAAGGTCGATGACCAACCCACCGTCACAGACGGCTTTCCCGGCGACGTTGTGGCCGCCTCCGCGCACCGCTATGGGCAGGCCTTGCTCGATGCCGAACTGGAGCGCCACCATCACGTCGCCCACACCGGTGCAGCGAGCGATGACCGCCGGCCGCTTGTCGATCATCCCGTTGTGGACACGCCGAGCGGTGTCGTACTCCGGATGGGTGGGGTCGATCACCGCACCACGCATGCGGGCCCTCAGCGCCTCGAACGCGGGCCTCTCGAGTAGGAGCGTCATCGCGCACCTCCCAGGCGAATCCCGTGCGAACCGTCGCGCCGCGCGGCTCTGGGCACAAGGGCCGGAAGCCTCAGCGCATCAGCCGTCCGCGGCCGCCACTGGGCGATCGCCCCCTCGGACAGCGTCGCAGCGGTGCCACCGCGAGCGGACGTCCGCTCCATCGCCAGCATCCACCCGTTCGCCCGTGGACAGATCACCCGGTTGCTCAGGCGTTCCAGGTCAGGCCGACACGCATTCCGAGACCAGCTGCCTGGGGTTCCGAGATCGGGCGTGGAGTCGAGCGGCGCACACTACGGAAGCGCAGGTCACCGGAGTTGTTCCCATACGCTATTGGACTGACCGCGACCGCCGCCCGGCGCTCCTGCGGTTAGGCGGTCGGGGTGGCGCCGGTCTCGACCGGGACGAGCTCGATGAGGAGCGAGCTCATCAACCCCACGCCCTCGTTGGCCGCCGCATCCTCGATGCCACCGGGGATGTACCACGTGGTCCCGGCCGGGCAGACGTGACTGGCCGCCTCCCCGGTCGTCTCGTGGAGCACCGCGCCGTCCGCGCCGTACATGATCTTGCCAGGGTTGCCTGGGCACGTCGATTCACCGGTCTCGATGTACATCAGCGCTGGGTACGGGAGGGTCGCGGGCGGGACGCTAGCGCCTGGCTCGAGGGTGAGCCGGGCGATGCGCACTTCGACCGGGCCGGCCGGCATGTCACGGACTATTCCGCCGACGAGCAGGGACGCGAGACCGACGCCATCCTGGGCGGGCGGGGCGGTGGCCACGCACTCGCCCGCGCTGGGAGTCGCGTCCTGCGCCAACGCCGCGTCCAGATCGTGTGCGTAGAACGCCGCAGCCGCGCCTCCGACCACCAAACCGCTGAGCACCGTCCGGCGGCTGACCTCCGGCGTCGCGTTCGAGACAACGACTTCGTTCTGCTTGGCGACCACGTCGGTCCCTCCTGGCGCTCGTCGCGACCCGCTGACAAGCCCGCTCCGTCCGCCGACCCGCCCAGCGACGGTGTGCCCTGACGTTGCCGGTCAAGTCTCCGCCTACTGTCATCCGGCCACCAGACCCCGCCCAGCGTCACCGCTGCCTCGAGTCGACGGCCGGCAGGACCGTGCTCACGCCGAAGACCATGACCGAGCGGTCTGCGGTTCGCTGGCGAGGCCCCGACGGATCAAGGAGGGGTACCTCGCTCGACGGGGCAGTTCGGGCCATCCCAGTCGAACGCGCCGGTCAGGAGGACACCGTGGAGTGTCGCCGTTGCCTTCGACGGCCAGCACGTTGAAGCAGGCGCAGCGAACAAGGTCGTCCTACGCCACGGCAGCGACGACGTCTTCATGCTGCCGGAGGCGGTGATCGAGAGCGGCGAACAGCCGCGCGACCTCGGTGGCCACCGAGGTCGAGACCGGTCAGTGGGCCTTCGCGCGCTGCGCTGCAGCACGGGCGTGGGGCAGGTAGTCGGGGTGAGTCTGCGTGGTCTTGCGGGGCTCTCGGTTCGGTTGGAGGGGTCTGACGGCCCGGAAGGTGCCGCAGCCGTCCCGCAGCGCAATCAACCCCGAACCGCTGGGTCTCTCGTTTCGTCGTTTCCGGCATCGCCTCAGAACCCAGATCGTCAGAGGAGTTCACCTGGTGGCGAGCCACGGCTCGAGATCGGCCGGCCGAGGTTGTCCGACCACGCGCCTGACCTGACCGCATGTCGGTCGTCAGCGACACACGGCCGGTGCGCGCACCCGCCGCCGGGACGACCGGGATGAGCGCGGCCACCAGCGGCGCGAGGCTGCTGCGGGTGAGGTCGGGCAGGTAGCCCGCCTCGATCAGCTTCTGCAGCAGCTGCGGGGTGGTCCCGACGGCCGCCGCGGCCGCGCGCAGCCTGAGCGGCGGCTGGACAGAGGCTGCGGGGCCCGTCACCTCACGTGGGCACAGGGCGGGCACGAACCCGCGGTTCACCGGTGGCGAGCCGTGAACGAGCGCGGACCGTGACGGGCGCCTGACCTGTACAAACGGGCGCAACCGATCACGCCTGACCACTGCCGACATGCGGGCCACCCGACTCATGATCCCTGGGTCGTGGGTTCGAGCCCCACCCGCCCCACCGGCCCTTATCTGCGGTCTCGTCCTTGTCGTCCCTGCGCTCGGCGCCCCCTGCGGCGATCCGCATCTCCGGACGCGAGCGGGACCCCCATCACACGTCAGCGCGAGATGACGACAGCGCGTCCGGCCGGCGACTGCACACCTCCTCCGCGAGCTCGATGACCTCCGCCGTGGTGACGCCGCGGCCCCGTCGCTGCGGTCCACGCCCTCAGCAGGTCGTCCGGCGGCTGATGGACGGGATGGGCCACCCGCGGCGCGACGGCTGATGCGCACCATCTTCGAAGAGGTGCGCATGGGCGGGCAGCGTCCGGGCCGGATCCGCCCGCTCGCGCCCGCCGAGGTCCACTCGCTGTACCGCGTGGGCAGCCCGTGATCGGTCCCGTCCTGGGGCCATGATCGTGCGGTGACCCGTCCCCGGCGCACGCCGCTCGTGCTGCTCGAGGCGTCCACGCTGCTGTCCAGCACGGGCAACGGGATCACGACCATCGCGCTGCCGTGGCTGGTCCTCGAACGGACGGGCAGCGCCACCGCGACCGGCGTGGTGGCCGCCGCAACGGTGCTGCCACTGCTCGCCGGCAGCCTGCTGGCGGGCACGCTCGTGGATGCCCTCGGCCGACGTCGTGTCGCCTGGCTGGCCGACGCCGCCTCCGCGCTCTCGGCGGCCGCGATCCCGCTGGTCGACGCCACGGGCGGGCTGACGGTGCCGGTCCTCGTCGCACTCGCCGTGCTCGGAGCGCTGTTCGACCCCGCCGGGTTGGGCGCGCGCGAGACGCTGCTCCCGGCCGCTGCGGGTGCCGCGCAGTGGCAGCTGATCCGGGTCAACGGCCTGCATGAGGCAGTGTTCGGACTGGCGTACCTGGTCGGTCCGGGGATCGGCGGGGTGCTGATCGCGGCGGTGGGCGCGGCCGGAACGCTGTGGGCGAGCGCCGCGGCCTTCGTGGTCTCCGTCGTGCTCGTCGCCTGCGTCCGGGTGCCGGGCGCCGGCTGCCCATCGCGACGGCCCCGCGGTGTCTGGCGGGCGACCGGCGAGGGGCTTCGGTTCGTCTGGCGTGACCGGCTACTACGCACGCTCGGCCTGCTCAGCGCGGCGATCGCTGCGCTGTACCTGCCGGTTGAGGGCGTCATCCTGCCTGCCCAGTTCATCGCGGACGGGACGCCGGAGCGGCTCGGGCTCGTCGTGATGGCGATGAGCGCGGGCGGGCTCGCCGGCGCGCTCGGATTCGGTACCGTCGGGCACCGGCTGCACCGGCGGGCGGCGTTCATCACCGCCGTGCTCGGGTCGTGCGCGGCCCTGCTCGCGATGGCCGCGCTCCCGCCGTTCCCGGTGCTGGTGGCGCTGGCCGCGGTCGTGGGTCTGCTCTACGGCCCGGTTGGCCCGCTGGTCAACACCGCGATGCAGATCCGCACTCCCGAGCCTCTGCGCGGCCGCATTGTCGGGGTCATGACGTCGGTGGCCTACGCCGCGGGCCCGGCCGGATACCTGGTCGCGGGCCCACTGGTCGAGGCGTTCGGGCCGCGCGGCGCGTTCCTCGCCATGGCGTCGACGTTGCTCGCCGTCGTGCTGGTGGTGGTGCCCACGCGGGCGTTGCGTGGACTGGACATGCCAGAACCGGGCCCGCTTGCCCCCGTCCAGCCCGTCCCGGTTCCGGGATTCCCCCCGGGCACGCCGCCCCCGGACGGCACCTGAGCATCTGGGCGCCGCCCCGGACGCGAACGGCATGATGGGCGCGCCCGGGCCGGCGGGGGGCCCCGAGCGGAGTGACGTGACGAATCGGCCGCACGGGGTCGGGGTCTGGACGGGCCGGCGTCGCGCCCGAGGCCCCGAGGCGGGAAGCGCAGCGATGACCCGTTGGCGCCGCTGCAGCCATGGAACATGCGAGTGCACAGACTTCACGCCCTGTCTTTGGGCCGCATTCGCGCCGTCAACCTGGGCACGACGGGGTCCACCACGAGCAGCGCGACCCAGAACAGCTGGGCGATGGCCGGCGCCACGAGATAGGCGATCGGTATCGAGACGAGGAAGACGACCGCCGGAGCCAGGCCGGCTACCACCGTGTCGAGCCGCCCACCTGCGTCTGGAGGTGGGTCGATGAGCCCACTTCCGGCGGCGACGATCCACACCACGGTGTAGAGGACCGAAACCGCCGCGACGTTGACCGCCATCAAGACGGTGGGAAGCGGGAGGTCCTCAACGGCGGGGTCGCCGACTGCGGCAGTGCTGAACGGCAGCAGGACGATCCCGGCTATGAGGCACAGGTTGGCGACGATCGTTCGAACGTCGATCGCGACGAAGCTCGCGACCATCCGGTGGTGCCGGAGCCAGAAGCTGGCAATGACAGCGAAGGCGATCAGGAACGTGATGAACTGCGGGCCGATCGCATCGCCGAGCGAGGAGAGGTCCCGGAAGGCTGATGCTCGCTCATCGATGTCGAGCGACGTCACCAGCAGCGTCGTCGCGAGGGCAAACGTCGCATCGATGAAGGCAATCGCACGGTCGAACTCGGCCTGGTCGCGTGAGTACCGCATTCGTCCTCCTCTCGTGACGGGCACGCTCCACCCCTCAGGGCGCTACCGCTAGGCCCGGCTGCATCGGGGCGAGCACCGGAGCCGGTGGGTCGATGTCCAGGGGCTCTGATACAGGTTCGGTCCGTCCGAGATGGGCGACCGGGCCGGCCGTAGCGGGGGCCCGGTCGCGGAACTGCTGTGGGTCGAGCGAAGCGGCGCTGGATGACGGTGCGGCCGGCGTAGACCGCGACGTCGAAGGCCGGTGGGCGGCCACCGGTGGGGCCTCTGGCCTTGCGGTGGGCGAGCCGGTCGGTGCGTCCGGGGCTGGAGGAGGCATGTGCCGACGGCGCAGCGCCGCCCAGGTGGAGGCGTGCGAGCAGGCCTTGTCGGCCACCACCCGATCCGGGCGCTTGCGTGGCCGGCCCGGCCGCTGCGGGCCACTCAGACCTCGTGGAGCAGCGGAGCGGTTGCGGATCGTCGCCGGTCTGGCCGGCGGTGAACGCGATGGCCATGGGCTGGGCGGGCCGGGGCCGTCGACCGCCAGGTGCAGCGTGGAGGTCGGCCCGCCGCGGGAGCGTCCGAGGGCGTCGCCGGCGACGGCGAGCTCGTTGACCCAGGCGGCGCAGCACCCCCCTCTCCGTGCTCCGGCCGCCTGCTGGTGGGCACGGACGGAGCTGGAGTCGCACCGTGCCGACCGCCTCGTCCTCGACGAGGCGGTCGGCCAGGATCCGGTTCCCCCGATGCCGTCGACGGTCCACGTGCGCAGCCGCTCATGGGCGGTCTTCCACGGCCCGGAGCGCCAACATCGCGGGCTGGTCCCACGATCCGCAGGGCCCGCCCTGGATGATCAGCACCGCGCCTGCCGACGTTCGCCCCGAGCGGCTACGACTGCTGATCGGTCCCCGGCACCGACGGGATGGTGGAGCCGGTCCAGTGCTGGCCGGCCACCTCGAGCTCGCGTACCTTCAGCGACCCGATCTCGATCTCCTCGGCCCGCAGTCTCCGGATCACCGCGTCAGCAATCGCGAGCCGGCCGACGGCCATCGCGCCGACCGCGGTCACCGCGAGAGCAAGAGGCCCCATCGCTGACGGCCCGAGGATGCGGGCGCCGACAGCCATCGCGCCGGTGACGCTCGCCGGCGTCGCGCTGGGGCCGGTCGTCTGGCGACGGATGGTGATGAACCTGGACATGGTGCCTCCTCCGGGAGTCCGTACGACCTGGCAGCAACCGTTGCGCGTTCTCACCGGTCGGGATCCCGTGGGTGGGCTGACTCCAGCAAGAGGCTGGAACCGCTCGGCGCGCCTCCACCGCCTGTGCACGAGCCTGGGCCGAAAGGTCCCGCGGCGTCGCAGTCGCAGTCTCCGCCGCATCCCCGCCGCCAGACCCGGGCGTGCCTTCGTCGTGCCACGGCTTCTTCCCGTGCGCGGGGCGAGCGCTTCTGCCCACTCCGGGGTCGACCGGAATCGGGAGGGGCGAAGGCCGTGGGGGCATCGAGAACAGGCTCACCGTCGAGCAGCTCGTCGCCTTGCAGCCCGGCGACACGGCGACCATCGAGTCCAGGGCCGGCTTCGGCTGACCTCGGCTCGCCACCCGCCCCACCGGTCCTGACCTGCGGTTTCGTTCTGGCGGCCGGCACCCCGGACGCCCACGGCCCCCGAGGTGCTCGGCGTCGACGGGGCGGACGTCGCCCGGACAGGGGCAGTGTTCAGTCCCGGCCACGGACGGCCATGGGGGTCGCTGGGCCGAGGAGGGCTCGGCGGGCCCGGTTGGCGGCTCGTCCCACGAGCTCCTCCAGCGGGCCCTGCGCCCGCCACCGCCGCCAGTGGGTCGCGAAGACCCTCGAGCCGACCACCAGGGCGAGGTACTGGAGCAGCTCGTGGTCCTCGAACAACCCGGTGGCCAGGACCAGGATGTGTGCGCTGTAGAGCGTGAGCGTCATGGCCCCCGCCGCCCGGACGGGTCGGAGCACCCGGTGGAGGACCGCGATCCGGGTCACCAGGAGCGACGCTCCCAGCACCGCCATCGCTGAACCGGCCGAGTGGATGAGGTCGAGCTGCGTGTGCGCGTGGGGGGAGGCCAGCGCCAGGGACGACCACGACGGCGGCGCGTTGGGCGGTTCCCACAGCACGGCCACCGCGTCCTGCCCGGTCAGGGACATGAGCCGGTTCAGGCCGCCGAGGGGGTACAGCAGGACGTCGGAGACGGCCGTTGCCGCGACGCCCAGGGCGACGCCGCCGCCGAGCAGCCAGACCGCCGGCCGCCGCGACGTCAGGTCCAGCCGGCCGATGGCCAGCCCGGCGCACAGGTAGGCGAGGTAGACCACCACGGGGTAGTCGCCGGTGAGGAACAGCTGGCACAGCAGGCCGACCGGGTGGCTCAGCAGCGTGGTGAACGTCGGCTCGGCGGTGCTGCTGTCGGGCAACCCCATGTGGGCTGCGCCCATCAGCAGGAGGGGGCCCAGGAGGGCGAACCCGACGGAGAGGGCGGCGAGCGTCTTCGGGCGCAGCCCGACGAGCGGGATCGAGCACAGGAACAGCACGGCATAGGTGGCGAGGATCAACTCGATGCCGGAGTGGGCGTACCCGAGCAGGAGCCCGATCGTCCCGGTCGCCGCGGCCCGGACCACCAGGCCGGCGGCGGCCGCCCGGCGACGGTCACCGGTGAGGATCTGCCGTCCGCCGGACAGGAACGCGACGCTGATCCCGGCGACCAGGGCGAACGTGGCAGCGGACCGGCCGGAGGCGATGAGCCCTGTCGCCGTGGGGCCGGTGTCGGTGGTGTCGTCGAAGATGTGCTTGGCCATCATGCCGAACAGCGCCAGGCCGCGGGCGAGGTCCACGCCGGTCACCCGCCGTCGAGGAGGCGGCGGCGGGGCGGCGACCGCCACGGGCGCGTACGTCACGACCCCAGCCCCTGTGGTCTCCCCGATCTGCGCTGACGGGGTGCGCACGTACTCCGACAACACGATCTCCCTCGTCCGTGACCCTGCAGCAGCAGCAACGGCGGCGTTCGTCACGATCTCCCCGGTCAGGTCCCCGGAGTGCCTTCCGATGGTGGGGCCTTCTGTGGTCGTCACATCCCACTGAGCCGAGGGTTGCGGGAGCTGGGCCCTCACGACATCGCGCTGGCCCCCGCCCGGCCGGGGCGAGCCCCCGCTCCCTGTCGGGGGCGGACCCCCGGACGCATACGGGCCGGCTCAGCGCGGAAGACCACGGCTGTGCGCCGGAAGCTCCGGGCCTGCTCATGCAGCGCTGAGCCCGTCGACGATCAGCAGCGCGCCGATGACGAGCAACAGCGTGATCAGCACCGCGTCGCTGTGCGTGGTGAGCCAGCCGCGGGACGACTGCAGCCGCCCGGCCAGGCGCTGGCGGCCGAGCGCGACAGTGACCACCGGAACCGCAACGGTCCTGGCCGCGACGACGGTGAAGACGATCAACGCCGCGATGGTCCCGGCCACGGACAGGTCGCCGCCGGCGATGGCCGTGCCGGCGGCGGCGCACAGCAGCAGGTTCTTCGGGTTCACCGCGGCGAGCGCGAGGCCGATCCCGGCGGTCCGGACGGCGCCGAACCGGTCGATCGCCGCCGTCCAGCTCGGCATCAGCGGCTTCTGCCGTCGCCTGCGCCGGGAACGCCATCGGATCGCGGCCAGCACGAGCAGCAGGATGCCGAGGACGAGCTGCATCCACGCCGCGGTGGACCGGCTGCCGCCAGGGGCCAGGGCGCCGGCGGCGAGCAGGACCACCGTGCTCGCCCCGGCGATGCCGACCACCCATCCGGCGAGGAAGCGCGTGCTGGTGCGGCCGGCGTCGGCGGCCAGGAGCATCAGGATCACCGCGGCGATCGGGACGGGCGCGATCGCAACGCCGACCGCCAGCGGCAGCACGTCGCCGAGGACCTGCCACATCCGGCTCACCTCCTGCGGCAGGGGCGGCTTGGCGCCTTCCGGCGGACGCGACGGCTCGAGTGCGGTGTCGGGAGACCCGACGGCGGGTCCTCCCGCGGGCCGGATTCTCCAGGTCCGGGCTGCGGAACGGACGGTGCCGGGACGTCGATGACCGCGACCGGCCGACCGCGGTGCCAGCGGAGACCGCTGCCGCACGGGCACGGCCAGGACCGGGACAGCTCAGCGCTGCGCTGTACCGGCGGGAGCGGGGCGCGGGGGCGGCAGTGGCCTCCCGCCACAAGCGACGCGGACGGCATCCGGACTGCCGAGGTCAGTCGAGAGGCCCTCGGTGACCTGTTCCCCGATGCCCCGCAACCAGCGCGATGCCGGCAGCGCCCACGATGCCGGCACCCTCCGTCGCGGAGGGACGGTCGAGACGGGCCTACAGCAGCTGCAGCGCCCGAGCGCTGCGGACCGCGTCGGCGCGACTGGTGACCTCGAGCTTGTCGAAGATCGCCCGGATGTGGGTACGGACGGTGTTCACCGACAGGAACATGACGTCGGCGACCTCCCTGTTGGACAGCGGCGCGGCCACGTGCCCGAGCACCTCCAGTTCGCGGTGGGTGAGCGGGTCGCGGGCCTGCAGGGCGGAGCGCTCGTGCACCGCACCGGGCACCGGGCGTCCCTGGCGCGGCGTCGGGATGCTCGGAGGAGTCACCTTCAGCCACGCCGCGGCGTGCGCCAGTTCCGGATGGGCGCGCAGCAGCCGCCACAGCGGCAGGGGCGTGTCGAGGAAGGGACGGCGCAGCCGTTCGGGTTCGGCCAGGCGCAACGCCCGGTCCAGCGCAGCGACCGCGGCGGAGGTGTCCCCGGCCCGGAGCCGCCGGCAGGTCTGCAGGATCGCGTTCTCGACCGCGAAGGCCGGAGGGAGCTCGGCGCCCGTGGCGGGTGGGGCGGCTCCCCCGCCGGACACGCCGAGCACGTCAGCGGTGGCCCGCAGCACCACAGCGTGCAGCGAGGAGGCGGGAAAGCGGTCCAGCAGCTGCAGGCCCCCGGCCCCGTCGTGACGGGCGAAGCGCAACCGGACGGCTTCGTCGAGCACCGGTTCGTAGACCCACCGAGGTGGGTCCGGGCCGTCGAGGACGGCCTGCACTGCGCGTTCGGCTGCGGTCAGCTCGTGCCGCGTCCGGCGCAACCGGCTGCGCAGCACGGTCAGCAACGGGTGGATGGTCGCGACGTCGGAACCAGCCCGCTCCGCCTGAGCCAGCCAGCCCTGTGCGTCACGCAGGTGGTGCCGTTCCGCGCCGATCCAGGCCGCTGCCGTCGCCGCGGTCGCCGTGTGGTCGGCCGCCGGTAGCCGGTGCGCGGCGCAGAGCGCGTGGTAGCGATCGAGCAGCTCCGCAGCCTGGTTCAGCCGCCCCTGCAGAGCTGCGAGCAGCGCCAGGCCCGCCAAGCACCGTGCACCCGGCCGCGGCGCATCGGCGGCGCTGCTCGACTGCAGCGCAGCGTGCTGGGCATCCTGGAGCGTCTGGTCGTCGGCGTCCGTGTACAGCAGCGCGGCGGCGCGGGCCGCGGTGAGCACCGCGGCCAGCTCGCCGCGCTCTCGTCGGCGTTCGTGGGGAAGGGCCGCCACCAGGTCCTCGGCGGAGTCGGCGGCGACGCGCACCTGCTCGGCGGGGTCGGTGGTGTCGGCCGTCACAGCGCAGATGACGGCCGCGGCGGCCCGCAGTGCCGGGTCGGTGTCGGGGTGGCCGGCCGCGGCCGTGGTGGCGGCGAGGTCGGCGGGGTCGGGGGGCGTCTCACCGGCGATGGCAGACGCCGCGCGCAGCACCGCCGCGTCCGGGCCGGGGACCCCGGCCGGGACGGTGGGCACCGGCCGGTGCTCCGGGTCGGCGCCGTGCGCGAGCAGCTGCACCACCGCCCCGTCGACGACCAGCAGCTCGGCGGCGAGCCGCCCGTCACCCGCGGCGATGGCGTGCTGCGCAGCTCGCGCACGACAGCCGGCCCGGGCGTACCAGTCGGCGCAGGCGTGGTGCGCGGCGGCGAACTCGTCGGGGTGCTCGCCCGCCAGCTGCGCGGCGAGGGTTCGTCGAACCAGTGGGTGGACCCGGAAGGCGCCCGCGGCTGCGGGCCGGCGCTCGACGAACACGTTGGCGGCGGCCAGCGCCGCCAACATGCGCCGGCTGTCAGGTCGGCCGGTGAGCCGCTCGGCCAGCTCCGGCTCCAGCTGCTCGGGGACGCTGATCCGCAGCAGGAACTGCCGCACGTGCGACGGCAGGGGCTGCAGCACCTCGGCGCGCAGGTACCCCGCCACGGGACCCTCGGCGGCGGCGAGGCTGGTCGGTAGGTGCTCGGGCGGCACCCCACGCCGCAGCAGGTCCGCAGCCAGTCGCAGCGCGACCACCCAGCCCTCGGTCGTGGCGTGCACCGCAGCGGCGGCCTCGGCGGTCAGCGGCGCGCCGAAGCCGGCGAGCAGCTTGCGGGTCTCGCCGGCAGTGAAGGCCAGCCGGTCGGCGCGGATCTCGGTCAACCGGTCGGCCAGGCGGTACCGGTGCAGCGGCAGCAGGGGGGCAGCGCGGGCACACAGGACCAGCCGCAACCGCGCCCCGACGTGCCGGACGAGCAGGTCGAGCACGTCGAGGACGAGCCGATGGGTCAGGCGGTCGGCGTCGTCGAGGACCAGCACCACCGGCCGGGGCGACGCGAGCACGGCGGCGGCCACCTGGACGGCCGCCGTCCCGGGCCAGCTCTCGGCCGGACCCCACCGGGGCAGCTCGACCTCGAGCCCGGCCCGTGCCAGGGCCGCGACCAGATAGCGCCCGAAGGTGACCGGGTCGGCGTCGGTCGCTTCCAGGGAGAGCCAGGCGACGGTCCGCAGATCGCGCTGGGCACGCGTCCAGGAGCCGGCGAGCACGGTCTTGCCCGCCCCGGCCGGTCCGGTCAGCAGCGTCACCGGCGTGTTCGTGACCCCGGCGGAGAGCTGGTCGAACAGCCGGGCACGAGGAAGCGGCGCGAACCCCAGCAGGGGTGGCGCGAGCTTGGCGACGAGCGGCGGGATCTCCGGCGGCCGGGGCCCCCACGGCGTGTCGCGCCGCTCGTGTGCCTGTTCCACCGCGGTCATGGCCGGGCCTCCGATCGTCATCGGTCGGGACGGCCGTCACAGCGGCGCCTCCGTCCGTGCTGCGGGTGCCAGGCTGTGAGCGTCTGCCGGACGGGCAGGTGCGGGCATCGCCTGAATGGCCCTATAACGCCATCGCACCGGTCCCGTCCCGGGCCGGTGCGATCGGCGAGAGTAGGCCGGATCGGGTGATGCCGGCCCGTGCCGGCCGCCGGAACCTGCCCACTGACACGACGGGGTGGGGGAGGTGCCGGAGGCATGGCCTGGCGGCTGGCGGTGGCGTTCTTCGATCCGCCGACGGCCGCGGCGGCGGTGGCCCGCCTGCTTGCCCGGCGATCGCGCGTGGAAGTGCCCGAGGGCTGCGTCGGCGTCTTGACGCTCGATCCACGCGGGCAGATCGCGTCTCGGCCCTCCCGGCCCGGCGCGGGCGGCGAGGTGAGCCCGGTGCTCGATGTGCTGGTGCTCGCGATGGGCCGGCGCCCGCCGCCGGCGGCCGGCCCACTGCTCGCCGGTGGCGCCGATCTGTCGGCCGACGACCTGGCACGGTTCGCGGCCGAGCTGGAGGCCGGGCAGGTCCTGGTAGCGGTCCTCGACCGACGGCCGAAGGCGGAACAGGCCGTCGTGGAGCTGACCGGCCTGGGCGGGAGGGTCGAGCTGCACCGGGTCACCGACGAGGCCCTGCGGCAGGCCGCCGACCTAGCGGCGATCGGCGGCGCCGCGTCTCCCCAGCCGTAGCGCCGGGACGGGCCGGAGGCCCCTGGTCCGGGGCATCCCGGCGGTCCTACCGTGCCCCCGATGAGACCGGCTCGGGCAGGAACCAGCCCCGCCGTTGGCCAGGCGCTCCGGGCGGCGGACGACGCGGCAACACCCCCGCTTCCGGTGGCACTCCTGCCGTCCTGGTTCACGCCGCCGCCCGTTCGCGCCGGCATCGTGCCGCGGACCGGGCTGCTGCGCCGGCTGCTGCAGGCCGAGGAGCAGGTCATCGCGCTGGTGGCTCCACCCGGGTACGGGAAGACGACGCTGCTGGCGCAGTGGGCGGCCCGTGACCGGCGACCGTTCGCCTGGTTGCGGCTCGACCGTCGCTGCAACGACCCGGTCGTCCTGCTGTGCTCCCTGGCGCTCGCACTCGCCCAGGTGATCCCGGTCGACCGTGCGGTGTTCGCCCGTCTGATGACAGCGCACCGCCTGCAGCGCGAGGCCGTGGTGGCCGAGCTGGCCGCGACGGTGTCCCGTGCGCCGCGGCCGTTCGTGCTCGCCATCGACGACATCCATCTGCTCACCGACGCCGAGGGCGCCGAGGCGCTGCAGATCGTGCTGGGGCACCTGTCGACCGGCGCCCGACTCGCGGCCGCCGGCCGAGCCGAACCGCCCCTGGGACTGCCCCGGCTGCGCGGCGAGGGCCGCGTCGTCGACCTCGGCGCCGCCGACCTGCGGCTGGATGCCGCCGGCGCGCGAGAGCTGCTGTCCGCGGCCGGGGCGCAGCTGGACGACGAGCAGGTCGTCCAGCTGCTGGCGCGCACCGAGGGCTGGCCGATCGGCCTGTACTTCGCCGCCCTCGCCGGGCACGGTGCGGGCCCGACGGTGCCCGTCGACGCCTTCTCCGGCGAGGACCGGCTGCTGGCCGACTACATCCGTAGCGAGTTCCTCGCCCAGCTGCCCGCCGACCGGCTGCGGTTCCTCACCCGCACCGCCGTGCTCGACGAGCTGTGCGGGCCGCTGTGCGACGCGGTGCTGCAGCGCACCGGCTCGGCCGCCGAGTTGGAGCAGGTCGAGACGTCGAACCTGCTGCTGGTGCCGCTGGACCGGCAGCGCCGCTGGTACCGCTACCACGCCCTCTTCCAGGCCGTGCTGCGCCGCGAGCTCGAGCGCACGGACCCGGAGGCGGTACCCGCGCTCGCGCGGCGCGCCGCGAGATGGTGCGAGCGCAACGGCCTGTTCGACGCCGCCGTGCACTACGCGCAGCTGGCTGCCGACGTCGACGGCGTGGGACGGCTGGTGCTGCGGGACGGGCTACGGCAGTACGCGGCGGGACGGGTCGCCGCACTGGGCGAGTGGTTCACCTGGCTGATCGAACACGGCAGCGCGGACGGCGGCGTCGCCGTCCTGGGCACCTGGCTGGCCATGCTCTCCGGACGCCCGGCGGAGGCCGAACGCTGGGCCGCGGTCGCCGACGCCGGGGACCCGGCCGCCGAGCAGCCCGACGGCAGCCCCCTGGAGGGCTGGTTGTCGACCATGCGCGCGGCGATGGCCCGCGACGACGAGCACATGCGCGAGCAGGCCGCTCGGGCGCTGCAACTGCTCGCCCCGGCCAGCCACTTCCGGCCGACCGCCGCGCTCTGCCTGGGCCTCGCCGAGCTCCTGGGCGGCGATGCCGCCGCCGCCGACCAGCAGCTGGTCGACACCGCCGAGCTCGGCGAGCACCTCCGCGCCGAAGGCGCAGCCGCACTCGCGATGTCCGTGCGCGCGCTGATCGCCCTCCGGGCCGACCGTTGGCCGGACGCGGACGCGCTGGTGCAACGCGCGTGGGCGCTGATCGAGCGAGCCGGCCAGCAGAGCTACCCGCTGACCGCGATGAACCACGCGCTGCGGGCCCGCATCGCCGCGCACGCCGCCGACCCCGCCGGCGCACACCGGGAGATCACCGCGGCCGCCAGGCTGCTGCCGCAGCTCAGCCGAGCGCTCGGGCACGTGGCCGTCCTGACCCGGCTGGAGCTCACCCGGGCCGCGGTCGCTGTCGGCGATCCCGCGGCCGCGGCGGCCTTCCTCGCCGAGGCACAGCAGCTGTTCGCCGGCGGACTGCGGTTCGGCTCCCTCCAGCAGGACGCGCAGGACCTGGTGGCGGCGATCGAGCAGCAGCGCAGCGCCGCGCCCGGTCTGCCCCGGCTGACCCCGGCCGAGCTGCGGCTGCTGCCGCTGCTGGCCACCCAGCGCTCCCTGCCGGAGATCGCCGAACAGCAGTACCTGTCCGTGCACACCATCAAGGCCCAGGTCACGTCCATCTACCGCAAGCTCGGCACCTCCTCCCGCACCCAGGCCGTCGACCGCGCCCACGGCCTCGGCCTGTTGCCCACCTCATCCCAGCCCGGGAAGCCTCCACCCCCGCGGCCGGCCCCGGACAGGCGGCTCGGTGACCGCGGGGAGTCATCCCCACCGGCTGACGGGCAACAGCCAGCGGCGACCCGCGCAGGCAGCTGACGGCGGCGAGAGCTGCCGGTGGCCGCAACCACCTGCGCCGGCCAGGTCGCCTCCGGGCCGTCGCCTCCACCGCGACACCTGTCGGGGCTCTCGGGCCGGCATGCGGCTTCCGCTCCTCGCCGCGGCGAGTCGTCCTCGAGGGGTGAGGTCGCACCGACCGGATCAGCAGATCATCCAGACACCGACGGGGCCATGCCCCGGCCGACACAGGGAGGTGCGGCGTGACACAACAGGTGACCGAAGAGGCTCGCGAAGCCGTCGACGAACTCGGACCGGTCGACTGGATCGTCGTCGAGTTCCCCGGGAGCAGGTTCAACGGAGAGATCGCCCCCGCCCTCGAAGAGCTGGTCGACCGCGGCACGGTCCGGGTCCTGGACCTGCTGCTCATCCGGAAGGGCGAGGACGGGTCGCTGGAGTTCCACGAGCTCCGCGACGTCGACGAGACGGATGTCGGCAGTCTGCGGGCCTACGAGGGCGAGCTGGCGATGCTGCTCAGCGAGCAGGACGTCCTGGCCGTCGCCGAGGCCGTCGAACCCGGCAGCACCGCGGCGCTGCTGGTCTGGGAGAACACCTGGGCGGCCCCGTTCGCCTCGGCCGTCCGGCGTGCCGGCGGCCAACTGGTGGCCAGCGGGCGCATCCCGGTCCAGGCCATGCTCGCCGTGCTCGAAGAGGACGACGAGGGACAGGAGGAGTGAGATGCCGCTGGCAGCCCGAAGGATGCGCCGGGCCGCAGTCATAGGTCCGGCCCCGGTGGCCCGCACGGCCGCGACCGTCGGGACCGCGGCGGTCGTCGCCCACGGCGTGGCACGGCGCACCGACCGCCGCGAGGATCGGCGAGAGGACCGACGCGACCGACGTCGGTGGTAGCGGGGCCGGCAGCGCAACCCACCGCAGCTGCGGCAGGTGCGCCCTCCGGTCCCGACGGTGCGGATGACCCCGCAGCACCAGCGCGTCCCGGGCGGTGGAGAACCACGTCATGGGGCGGTCGGCGGTTGCGGCTGCGCTCGGCACCGACGTGCCGGCCCAGCTCAGCGCTGCGACGGGGGCGCCTCGGGTCTCCCCGACCGCTCGCCTGCGGATCCCACGTGGATCGGGAGGGGCATCATGCTGTTCTTCGGGCTGAGCACCTGGGTCCTGGCGGTCCTGCTCGGCCTGCTCATGATCGGCACGACGCTCGCTGGGCTGTTCATCGGCCAGCGGATGGGCCACTCCTCGGACAGGTTCCGAGAGCCGCTCGGGGTGCTGCAGGGGGCACTCATCGGCTTCATGGGCCTCCTCCTCGCCTTCGGCCTCAGCCTGGCGCTGGGACGGTACGAGTCGCGGAGGGCCGACACCGTCGACGAGGCCAATGCCATAGGTACGACCTACCTCCGCGCGCAGACCCTCCCCGAGCCGGTGCGCACCGAGACGCTCGACCTGCTGCGGCGGTACACCAGGACCAGCATCGCGATCGCCGACTCGGTGCCAGGGAGCCCAGCTCAGCAGGCGGCACTCGCAGCCAGCGAACGCGACCAGCGCCGGCTCTGGTCGTTGGCCGGAGAGGCCCTCGATCGAGAACCGCTCGCCAGTGCCCCCCGTCTCTACGTCGAATCGCTCAACGAGACGTTCGACGCGCAGGCCACCCGTGTGTACGCCTTGACCAACCGCGTGCCGACGGCCGTGCTCGTCGTGGAGGTCGTCGGGGCCGCCGTGGCTCTCGGCGCGCTGGCCCTCCACCTGGCCCTGCACCTGTCCACCATCCGACGCGGCCTGGCCACCACGGTGGTCGCGGCGCTGCTCGTCACCGTCCTGCTGGTGGTGACCTTCGACCTCGACCGCCCGGCCAGGGGTCTCATCCGGGTCCCGGCGACCCCGCTCACGGACGTCCATGCCTCCATGTCCGCTCCACCGGCAGCTGGCGCTCCCGACTGAGTGCCGTGCAGCGGGCACGAACCCGCGGACGGCCCGACCCGTCCCACCGCCCTGAGCTGCGTCTCCCGGCTATCGCGCCGGCTGCACCCGTGGGTGAGCCCGCGGCCCGAGCCTGGCGAGGAGGACCACCCCCAGGGCCGCCGGGACCAGGGGCGCCGCCACCAGCCACAACAGCGGAGCCTGGTGGACGGCCAGGCGCAGGACGTACTCGCCGGCCAGGGGGGCGAGCAGCCCCGCACAACCCCACCCGGTGAAGACCCGGCCGTAGGCGGTGGAGAAGGCGTCCGCACCGACCCGGTCCGCGGTGGCCGCCGGCACCAGCGAGGACACGGCGCCGTACGCGAGTCCCGTACCGAGGAAGCCGGCCAGCACCACCGAGGGCGCGGTGGGCCCGGTGAGGCCGCCCACCGCCACCGCCGCCGTCCCCAGAGCGACCGCGAGTGCCGGCAGCCGCCCGATCCGGTCGGAGCCCCAGCCGGCCACCAGCCGTCCGACCAGGTTGCCGGCGGCGAGTGCCGACACGGCGATGGCCGCCGTCTGGGCCTCCTGGTGCCGAGCCGAAGCCAGCGGGACGGCGAGGGCGAAGAGCGCCAGCCCGGGAGCGGTTCCGCCGGCGAAGACGAGCCACAACAGGACCACCGGCGCCCGCGGGGGACGGAGTGCCCGATCTGCGGGCCCGGCCGGTCGGCTCCGCTCCCCGGGGGCGTGGCGGGCCGCGACGGCGAGCAGCGCGGTCACGACGACCGCGAGACCGACGAGGCAGGACCGCCACCCCGAGGCCCGCAGGGCGGGGGCCGCGACGAACCCGAGCAGCAGGGGGCCGGCCGCGTAGGCGGCGACGACGAGACCGGTGGCGGTACCGCGGCGTCGCTGCGGGGCGCGCGCCGCGAGCCCGACCGCGACCCCGTACCCCAGCCCGTTGGCGGTCCCGAAGAGCAGCGCGACACCCGACCACAGGGCGAGGGGTCCGCTCGCGGTCGCCGCGAGGAGCAGCCCGCCCCCGCCGGCAGCGGCGGCCGCGGCGAGCAGTCGGCGCGGGCCGTACCGCCGCTGGAGCGGTCCCACGACCAGCAGCACCGCACTGAAGACGACGATCGCCGTGGCGAAGACGGCGGCGGCTCCTCCCGGGGACATGCCCAGGTCCGCCGCGGCGTCCTGCGCCACCAGGCTCCAGGCGAACAGGGTCCCTGCCGCCAGGTTGGCGGCGATGCCGGCCAGGAGGGGGCGCGCCGTGGCAGCACGTCGTCCACGAGGCGGCGGGACGTCGCTCGCCCGCTCCGGACCCGACGGCGTCCCACCACCGTCACGGGCGGATGGGCACATGAGGACCGGAACCGTCTGCAGCGGACGACGAGAAATGGGGGTGGAACTCAATTCCTCCCACTTGAACGTATAGCGCACGGGGGGCCTTGCGGCAAGACCCGGGGAGAGGCGGAGGATCGCCGACCGAAGCCGAGACCTGCGGAAACGGAGTCCTGAATTGCGCGTGTCGACCAGCACCGGTTCACGCGGGAATCCGATCGGAGCTGATTCCGGAGATCCGGTGGTCACCGGCGCGTTCGACCTGCCCGAGGACCTCACCGCCAAGGCCGACCCCGCGTTGATCGCCGCCGACGAGCAGCACTTCGCGGCCGTCGCCGAGAGCCTCGAGCGGTCGATCGCCGACCTGTCCGACCGCCTCGACGCCGAGCGCAGGGCCCCCGGCGGAACCGGCCAGGCGGCGCTGGACCGGGACCTGGAGGTCCACCGGCTGACCGCCCGCCTGCGCGCCCTGCGTCGCTTCGGCCTGGACCTGTGCCTCGGCCGCATCGTCCGGGCCGACGACCCCGAGCCCGTGTACGTCGGACGCCTCGGTCTCACCGACGGCGACGGTCGCCGGCTGCTGGTCGACTGGCGCTCCCCCGCGGCCGAGCCGTTCTTCGGCGCCACCCACGCCGACCCGATGGGTCTGGTCAGCCGCCGCCGGTACCGCTGGACCCGCGGCCGGATCACCGACTACTGGGACGAGGTGTTCACCCCGGACGGACTGGAGGGGCACGCCGCCCTCGACGACCAGTCCGCCTTCATCGCCAGCCTGGGCGGCAACCGGTCGGCCCGGATGCGGGACGTCCTCGGGACCATCCAGGCCGACCAGGACGCCGTCATCCGCGCGGGGTCGGACGGCGCGCTCGTCGTCGACGGCGGTCCCGGCACGGGCAAGACCGTCGTCGCCCTGCACCGCACCGCCTACCTCCTCTACTCCGACCCGCGCCTGGGCCACCACCGGGGCGGCGTGCTGTTCGTCGGTCCGCACGAGCCCTATCTGGCCTACGTCTCCGACGTCCTGCCCAGCCTCGGCGAGGAGGGCGTGCTGACCTGCACCCTGCGCGACCTCGTCCCGGAGGGGGCCACCGCCGGGGTCGAGACCGACCCGGACGTGGCGCGCCTGAAGTCCGCCATGGACGTGGGGACGGCGATCGAGGCGGCCGTCCGGTTCTACGAGGAGCCGCCCGCCAGGGGGATGACCGTCGAGACCCCCTGGTCCGACCTGTGGCTGAGCGCCGACGAGTGGGCCGAGGCGTTCGAGGCGCGCGAGCCCGGGACCCCGCACAACGAGGCGCGCGACCAGGTCTGGGAGGAGCTGCTCGCGATCCTGGCGGAGAAGCTCGACGACGACGTCCCGGCCGACCAGCTCCGGAGGTCGCTGCAGCAGAACGGGGACCTGCTGCGGGCCTTCGACCGCGCGTGGCCGCTGCTGGAGGCGCCCGACCTGGTCGGGGACCTGTGGTCGGTCCCCGCCTACCTGCGCCGGTGCGCCCCCTGGCTCGGCCCCGACGACGTCCGGAAGCTGCAGCGCGCGGACGCCCGGGCCTGGACGGTGTCCGACCTGCCGCTGCTGGACGCGGCGCGGCATCGGCTCGGCGACCCGGAGGCGTCCCGGCGCAAGCGCCGTCAGGACGCGGTGGTAGCCGCCGAGCGCGAGCGCATGGCCGGCGTCATCGACGAGCTGATCGCGGCCGACGACTCCGAGCTCCTGCTGATGACGAGCCTGCGCCACCAGGACCTCCGGGATGCCCTCGTCGACGAGGCCGCGCTGCCCGTCGCCGACCGGGACCGGCTCGCCGGTCCGTTCGCGCACGTCGTGGTGGACGAGGCGCAGGAACTGACCGACGCGGAGTGGCAGATGCTGCTGCTCCGCTGCCCGTCGCGGAGCCTCACCGTCGTCGGGGACCGCGCGCAGGCGCGGCACGGTTTCGCCGAGTCGTGGCAGGAACGGCTCGGGCGGATCGGGCTGGACCGGACGCGCCTGGCCTCGCTGACCATCAACTACCGGACGCCGGCCGAGGTCATGGCCGAGGCCGAGCCGGTCATCCGGGCCGCGCTCCCGGACGCCAACGTGCCGACCTCCATCCGCAGCACCGGCGTCCCCGTCGTCCACGGACCCGTGTCGGACCTGGGCTCGGTCCTCGGCACCTGGCTGGCCACGCACGCCGAGGGGGTCGCCTGCGTCATCGGCGACCCCGCGTTCCGGGAGACGTCCCGCGTACGGTCGCTGACCCCGGAGCTGGCGAAGGGGCTCGAGTTCGACCTGGTCGTCCTCGTCGACCCCCAGCGGTTCGGCACGGGCATCGAGGGAGCGGTGGACCGCTACGTCGCGATGACGCGGGCGACCGCGCAGCTCGTCGTCCTGACGACCCCCTGACGTCGGCTCGGGGGAGCGCAGGGGCCACAGTCGGTGCATGACGCCGCTCGTGGCGGTGCTCAGCGGTGCCCTGGTGCTGGCGCCGCTCGCCGTTCCCGTCCGGGCCCCCGCGGACGGGTTCTGCTCCGCCGGTCACGTCCGCCTCACGTTCGACGACGGCCCCTCGCCGACCGGGACGCCGCAGGTCCTCGACGCGCTGGCCGCCCGGGATGCGACGGCGACCTCCTTCGTCGTCGGCTCGCTCGCCGCCGCGTACCCCGGGCTGCTCCGCCGCGCCAGCCAGGAGGGGCACGCGATCGGCAACCACTCCTGGAGCCACCCGGACCCCACCACCCTCGACGAGACCGCCGTGCGAGGACAGCTGCAGCGCACCGACGACGCCCTCCAGGAGGCGACCGGCGCCGCGCCCACCGAGTGGCGCCCCCCGTACGGGGCACGCAACGCCGCCGTGCAGGCCGTGGCCCGCGACGTCGGCCTCGACCCGATGGTGCTGTGGGACGTCGACCCCACCGACTGGGCCGACCCTCCGGCGACGACGGTCCGCGACCGGGTCCTGCGGGACGTGCACCCCGGCGCCGTCGTCCTCCTGCACGACGCCACGGGGGCGAACACCCCGGAGGCCGTGCCCCTGGTCCTCCAGGGTCTGGCCGAGCTGGGCTACTGCACGCGCTGACCGGCGCGCGGCAGGAGCTCGCTGCCTACCGCCGGCAGGTCCTCCTCAATGGCGCGGGCCTGGGATGTGGGGTCCCCGCAGGGACCGGAAACCCGCCCGGAGCTCCTCCACGAGGAGCTGCGGCTGTTCCCACGCCGCGAAGTGCCCGCCGCGGTCGAGCCGGTTGTAGTGGACCAGGCCGGGATAGGCCCGCTCGGTCCAGCTGCGCG